>CAIJYR010000109.1 GCA_903824965.1 uncultured Thiotrichales bacterium | reverse complement strand
AGCTTCCCTTCCACCGCCGCCTTCGAGAGTACACCAGCATCGGCAACCAAGGCATTGACGGCATCAATGCACGTATTGAGGTTGTTCTTGATGGTGTTGAAATCACCGTTATACGTATCGGTGATCTTCGCAGGAATCGCACCCTTCGATATGTTATCGACGTAACGCGCCGCGACATTCAGGGGGCCAATCACGGCATCTAACGTTTCGTTCACCCCTTGCACGATCTTTCGGAAGTCGCCCTGATGTTTGAAAGCATCGGCACGGGTCGCAAGCTTCCCATCCACGGCTGCCTTCGAGAGTACGCCAGCATCGGCAACCAAGGCATTGACGGCATCAATGCACGTATTGAGGTTGTTCTTGATGGTGTTGAAATCACCGTTGTACATATCGCTGATCTTCGGGGGAATCGCACCCTTCGAGATGTCATCGACGTAACGGGCCGCGACATTCAAGGGGCCAATGACGGCATCCAACGTTTCGTTCACGCCTTGCACGATCTTCTGGAAGTCACCCTGGTGCTTCGATGCATCCGCACGGGTCGCAAGCTTCCCTTCTACTGCTGCACGCGACAGTACATTGGCATCTGCGACCAAGGCATTGACGGCATCAATGCAGGTGTTGAGATTGTTCTTGATGGTATTGAAATCACCGTTGTAAGAAGCGGTGATCTTCGCAGGAATCGCACCCCTTGAAATATCGTCCACGTAACGGGCCGCGACATTCAAGGGGCCAATCACAGCGTCTAACGTTTCGTTCACGCCCTGCACAACCTTTCGGAAGTCGCCCTGGTGCTTCGAGGCATCTGCACGGGTCGCAAGCTTTCCTTCCACCGCCGCTTTCGAGAGAAGGCTTGCATCTGCAATCAAGGCACGGAGATTCCCGCGCACGAGTTCTATGGTGTCATTGATAAAGGCTTTCTTGCCTGGCAATTTTTCCATCGGTGCATCGAAGTTGCCTTCTCCAAACGCCTTGACACAGGCCATGGCCTTCTTCTTCACATCGATATGGCCAAACACCATAGTGTTGACGCCTTCAGCCATGCTCCTGAAGCCACCTTGGAACTTCGTAGAATCTATTCTGACATCGATATCACCCTTGTCGTGCTCGGAGGACATGCGGTTCATATCATTCAGAAGCGACTGAATCGAGGCTGCCATACCCTTCATAGCCGCCAATAGGCTGGAAGTATCACCCACTTGCAGATCAATTTGACTGGATAAATCCCCCGCCGCAATCTTGTTCGCAATCTCGGCTGCCTTGGCAGGTTCGCCACCAAGGATACGCATTAAATTACGTACAAGCATCCAACCAAAGACAACAAGCGCGATTACCACCAAAAACGCGATGAGAAGGGACAGCGTAATGGCAGCACCCTTCGCTGCAACAGCCGCATCAGCACCTTTATTGCCTAGTTCAACATTGTAGGCAACATGTTCATCGATGGTGTCTGACAGTTTGTTCGCGATTGGTTTGAGTGTTTCTTTCAGCAGCTTGAGTGCCTGATCAGCATGTTGTTGTCGTGCTTCTACCAAGGCAGGCTCGATTCCAGCCTCGTAGGTAGCGAACAGCGATTTTTCTTGATCAAGCAAGCCTCCATCTTTCTTGTCAGCCACAGTAGGTTCATAAGCCTTGATTGCCTGTTTGATGCTTTGATGGCTCTTGTTGATATTTGCCTCTATTGCCGACAGTTGGCTACTTTCAGCCGCAGTGAGCGTCATGGCAGCATACAGGTTGACTCGGATTTTCTGGAAATTTTCCATCATATCGTCAAGCGCAACGAGAGCCGGTACTGTATTTGTGTTTCCGAAATTGGCCGACACAAAAACGCTGTTGATCTCGGAATAGCAAAGAAAAGCCAAACCAACCAACCCTGCGGTCGCAGAAGCAACCAATAAATACAACCTTTGTGCAATGGTCATGATTTTTCTCCTAATAATGCGTTTTTGTGATGAATCCTCAACAACAGCAAGCAAGAGGCAGTCAAACCGAGAAGAAAGCCTTAGAAAGTAGGCAAGTCACGTAATTACCACAAGAATCGGGGGGGGGTAATTTTCGATGAACGCTGTCTCAGTGCATCTCCCATTTTAAAACCATTCTAAAACAAATCCGCGCAGGTTGTTGCAAGCGCCAAAACAAAATATCCCAAGGCGGAATACCTGTGTGAATATATAAACTATTCCTATTCTAACGTGTTGAATGGTACGGTATACTGGTCTTTTGTTTGCCCTCGCCGCCATATCTCTTGATTCCCATGACCCACGCTATTTCTCCGTCTGTCCGCCTACAGGTGGCGCGACTCTTGGACGCAACACCGCGATCGCTGGCCGCTCGAATCGTTCGCGCCATCAACGTGGCCACCATCCTATTCGGTGTTGCGGGTGTCGTGCTTATTTCTGACTCCGTCTATCAAACACTCGAACCCCTGTTGATCGATGTCCCACTCCTGATGTTCGCGGTGGAGTATCTGGTTCGCATTTGGGTCGCGCCAGAGACACACACAACACACGGAAGCGCAGCTCGGGTGCGTTGGCGCTGGATTACATCGGCATGTGGTCTCGTCGATGGATTGGCGGTCGTCTGTCTTCCGGTCGCCTGGTTGCTTGGAATTGACGCTGTCCAGGCCGATATGTTCTGCATCCTCTGGATCTTTAAATTGGCACGGTACTCGCACGGTTTGGCAGTACTGGGGCGCGTCATTCGGTTGGAGGCCGAACCCTTGCTGGGCGTCTTGTTCGTGTTCGTGATGACGCTCTTGTGCGCTGCTGTTCTGATTTATCTGCTAGAGGGCAGAGCACAACCCGACACCTTGGGTACCGTACCGAAGGCGCTGTGGTGGACGATCGTAACCCTGACCACCACCGGCTACGGCGACGTCACCCCCGTGACGGCAGGAGGGCGGATGTTGGCTGGACTCGTGATGATGTGCGGCATTGTTGTGTTTGCGCTGTGGGCAGGTATTCTCTCGACGGGTTTTTCTCAAGAAATGCGCCGACGTGCTTTCCTGAAGACGTGGGACTTGGTGGCCCAGGTACCGCTGTTCCACAATCTCGGCGCTACCGTTATCTCGGAGATTGCCCAACGCCTGCGTCCATGCGAAGTGGCAGAGGACACCGTGGTGTTGCACAAAGGCGACGCTGGCGATTGCATGTATTTCATCGTCAGTGGTGAAATCACGATTGAAGCAGAGGGGCAGACCATTAGGCTGCATGACGGCAACTTTTTTGGCGAGTTGTCTCTAATCACAGGCGCAAGACGCAGCGCGACAGCGGTCGCCACCCGCACCACACAGTTGTTGTTGCTCGATATTGCGGATTTTCGAGAGATGGCCGCCCGCCACCCCGAATTGACCACCTCCATCCACGAAGAGGCCAAACGTCGCGTTCGCGTTGGCTACCCACACAGGGATACAACTCCCCCCTGACGTTCGCCTGACGTTCCATGGTACCGTACACTGGTGGCTGTGCTACGGTGTAGCCGTGCCTCCTTACTGTCTTTTGGGTAAAAAAACCATTGCTATGTCTACCAATACTGTACTGCTGGAAAACCCCCAAGCCCCCCAAGCGTTGTCTCTGTTCGATCGGAAGCCGTGGCTTGCGCTCCTTCTCGCGATCTGCGTCAGCGCGATGTGCTTGTGGATGACTTCCATTATGCTGAACATGGCCTACTACATGCACCAGATAACCGCCTACGTGGAGAGCATGTCCAACGACGTGGGTCATATGTCGCTGGATATGGGGGTGATGGAAAACCAATTCGAGAAAATGAATAGCCATGTTGCGAGCATGGAGTTCACCATGAAAGAACTGAACTCACACATGATCGATATGGAAGCAACCGTTCTTGACGTCGATCGCCACATGAACCAAATGCAGAGCAACCTCAAAGACATTCAGGCAGGCATGCAGAAAGACATGGACGGTATGCGTATCGATGTTGTCGATCTAGAAAGTTCGATTCGATTTATAACAGCAAACGTTGGCGGGATCACCGCGAAGATGGAGCGTATGGTCTACGACATCAATCGTACTTCACGATCCTTTTCTTCTCCAAGCGATTATATGCAAAATATGATGTCTCCACCGTAAAACGTCTTTACCCTCTGGAACGGTCTTGCGGAGTTGCCTACAATCTACATGCCGTTCGTGTCGCCACGGGAATCTGCATGTTATACCTAAGTGAAATATTGCTTGTGCACCATGAACTCGGTTCCTTTTACGAACTGATCCCGATTATTCAGGAACGGGCACGCCAGGGAGAGCGTTTCTTTCGCATGGATGTTCGCCCCCCCTTCCAGGACACCCCAGAAAACTGGGAAGACCGCCTTGAGGCCGCCTTTACCTAACGCAACCATGGGGAGCGTCGCTGTGCCTAGCAGTCGTGTGGATTCTGGATCGGTCGAAGCCGCGAATGGCGTCTACTGGCAGGAAGAAGCCCCCTCGGTCATCCACCCAGAAAGCGATGTCGTGGATCTCGCGTTTTCGATCACCTGTCGTTGTCTGCCACTGGATCATGCCTGGGCGCTGTCTCAAGCGGTTGGAGCGAAACTCCCTTGGTGGGAGGCTGATCCGTTGGCCGGACTGCATCTCATCCACGGTGCGGAATCAGGCAACGGCTGGCACCGCCCCGAAACAGGCGAAAGCCTCTTGTAC
The DNA here is from genome assembly GCA_903824965.1 of uncultured Thiotrichales bacterium. GTDB lineage: Bacteria > Pseudomonadota > Gammaproteobacteria > CAIRSR01 > CAIRSR01 > CAIRSR01. Next base: position 9,538 of record CAIJYR010000109.1, on the reverse strand, counting down.
CTCACTCGGCGTACCAAGCTTGTCCTACGCCTCCCCCGTGCACGAACGGACGAAGCCCGATCCGCTTTGCCAGGTGCCTGGGAGGTGGCTGGTTTTCCGTTGGCGGTGGGGGAGGCGGTGGAGCGTGCGTTGTATCCGCATCCTGCCCTGTATGCCCGTCACGTAGTGACCGATCCTCTCGCTGCAGAAGCGGACTTTCTCGCAGAAGCGGCCCGTGAGCTGCGGGCCATGGCAGTACGGTTTAAAAAGATGTTGTCTGGAAAAACGAGCACTCTACAAACCCCAGAAGGGCCATGTACGACCCGCAGTCTGATGGTGGCGGATCTCGCCCCAGAAGATTCGATGGAACTTGCTCGGCGCGGGATCGGGCCACTGCGTATTCTGGGTTGTGGGCTGTTCGTCCCCTGCAAAACCCTAGGTGTGCCGTAATTGTTGAACCCAATCATCCAACAGGAGAACCCGCAATGCAAATCGAAGTCAATGGTAAAAGCATCGAACTGGACAAGAATGGCTACGTCGTCAACCTCGACGATTGGAACGAAGAGGTCGCCACTGCGTTGGCCAAAGCCGACAGCATCGAGTTGACCCAGCGCCATTGGGATCTCATCAACTACCTGCGTGATTTGTACCTCAACCACGCAGGCGAGCAGCCCAACATGCGTAAGATCCTGAAAGGTCTGGAAGACCTGTGGGGCGAAAAGGTCGACAGCAAAGATGTCTATGCGCTCTTCCCGCTTGGGCCTGCCAAGCAAGCTCCTAAGATCGGCGGTCTGCCAGAGACCAAAACGAAGGGCGGATATTAAGCAAGCGAACTTTTCAGGATACGCGATATAACCCACGATGTCAAGGATTTTGGTGTCGTGTTTTGCGACATGTGAGGCATTGGCTCGCTTGTGATATGAAGCCTATACTGATAGCCCTCTCCTGGTGGAGAGGGCGTCGGTCTGCTGCTTTGTTACAAATGTCACAAGTCAACCACCCCCGCCTTTAGGCGGGGGCTTGTGAAAACAAGTCCGAGGTTGACCAGCCTAAGCCACAGAGCACCGTGGCGACAAAGCAACGAAGTACAAGACTTCCACCCTGGGGCGCTTCCTCAACGCCAAGATCTGAAAGCAGTAGAGGCACAGACAAGGGTCGGGTGACTACGAAACGGTCTGTTGCAATACGCTGCGTTACAACCTTGGTGAGGGGAGCTACACCGAAAGGTGTGTGTCACTAGGCCCGTAAGGGCTGACAGTCGGGAAAGACCGGCACCTTATTCTGGACGAAAAGACGGTTACCTAAAACCGTCTCCTTTCATCCGCGCCCTAAAGGGCGGGGTTTCTCGGAGACATTGATGAGGGGTGTATCGTGTCGATATCAGAGCTGCTGTGGACGAGAATAAAAGAGCACTCTCAGGCTGGGCGTAAAGCGGTACGGGGTGTGTTGGCGCATTACAAGGGGCAGCTTTTACAGTTCATGCGTGCTACATACCCGAAGAGTCCACGGTTCATACGTGATGCACGCCTGAGAACAGCGGAACAGCTTCCTACTCTCACACATCTGGGGCGTGTGTATGCTCTGGCGATTCTGTGGGTACTGATGCTCTTCTTTATTGCCATGCCAACAGAAGTCATCCTAGCAGCGAAGAATTCCTACTTGGATCGTCACCTTGACCTGAGTAGTCTATCGAGTAAATTTTACCTAGAAGTTTTGTATCTTGCAGCATTGATCGCGGTATTGGTCGATTTGCTTATTGATTTTGCGATAGGTGTCCCTTTTGGGAGAAAACCTGTTGCATATCTATTAGTAACCATTACTGTGGTGATTATAATGAGTTTTGTGGCAGTCCGTCCTGACAACGCCCAAGTGTTCAAGCCTGAAAGTATGATACAAGCTTTCTACTGTGCATTTGTATTGATGAAGGCTACAGGACTATTCCTCCACTATCGTCCACACGTGACAGAAGTATAGTTGATATACACGCTGCCTATGGCCTGCACAGCGAATACAGAGGCAATTCGAGATGTTACTTTTCATACTACCAGCACTAGCTTTGATCATTTTATTGATTTCCTTTTCGACACGCAAGATCATTTATCCAGTGATTGCTGGAAAAGTGGATGATGATTACGCAAGCATGCATCAAGAGAAATTGAATATGATGGCTCGTTTTTGGTTCTCTAATGGCAGAAGTGTTAATCACTATCAGTATAAAATAGGTGCAGTAAGGGGCGATTCCGTCAAACCATGCAAAATAAAAAATGGGGATATGATTCTCTTCGAGCCATTAACAAAAAGTGCACTAGGTCTTTCAGATAACCCTATCAAAACAGGTGATGTTCTTGTCTTGGCGATAGATAATCCTGGATCGAAGCACCACAATCAATTAAAGCTGCGCTGTTATATAGGTGTTGATGCAGAGCGATCGGAGATTCTTACGAAGACATTCAACAGTGAGAGTATTGCAAGGGAGAGCCGCCACCCCCTCGAAAGCCTGAGGGGTCGGGTTCGCTATTTCGTTCCCTCCGTCAAAGGAAAGAATCTAGCCCAAGAACCAAATCTGATCTTAGAAGAATACAACCCTGATATAGGTGCCAGTATACTCGACGTTCCAACAGCAAGCACCGATGTTCAAACACCGAGTACGTGCGTGTAACGAAAGCACTCTTCGATTTTCATCGGAGAGTGCTAAGCATCACTCTCCCAGTCCTTTGCTCAAATCGTTTAGCTCTTTGGTGCGATCTTTGGTCATGCTGGCGAGACAGCCTATTTCGAGCACGGGTGCCAGGGTACCCCCACGGGCTTGATCGGCTGATAGGGCGCAGTTCGCATCACGAAATTTCAACCAAGCGCGTTGCGCGTTCAGCAACAGTTCATTGCCCTTTTCGTCCTGGGATTTCTTGAATGCGCTGTAGGCTTTGTTGAGGCTCTGATCAGCAGCGCGGTAGTCTTTATCAGCGCACTCGATCATCTCGCTCGTGACACTCGTATTAGCGCAATCGAGTGCGACAGCAGGATGGGATGTCAATACACTCAGCGCAGTCACCGTTAGAAAAGAAAAGCATCGTTTCATCAGTGTCTCCCTAATAGGCATTTGCGGATCGTGGCTAATACAACGGATAAAGCCGTGTAATACGTCCCAGATCAGGAAAATCGATCTCTACCTCCACTGCCTTTGGCAACACTCTGGCTACCGTTGAATTGACCAGTGTCGTGCTGTCCAAGGGCCATTGATCATGCCAAGTACCTGCGTCGTCAAGAAAACGAAAATGCAAACCATCCACATGATCAACCATGATCTGCGAGATGGGCTTGCTGTCTTGGGCGCGATCCAAAACCTGCCAAGAAAGGCGCAACCATCGACCCTCCTGCAGCCTATAGCCAATCCGTTGCAAAGAGGAACGTGGAAAACCCAGAGGATTCCGTCTCCCTCCTCGTGTGAATTCAATTTCTTGGTTATCCCGCGCACTCCCCCCCAAAAAACTCGGACGCATATCGCCATATTCATCCCGAACAGGACGATCAATAACTTGAGTTAGATCTTGGGAAAGGAGCGACACTGCGCTCTGGATATTGGTGAGGCGTGCAACTTGAGCAGTGGCATGATGACTGATCTCCAACACATTCTCTAGGCCACCATACGCCATGACCGCAAGTATGGCAAAAATCGCAATGGCTACCAACAACTCCATGAGGGTAAAACCACCCTGAACAGGAGCGCGGAACATCAGTGCACATGACCAAGAAAAGCGACACTGATCGCAATGGGATCAAGGTCATTGGGATGGGAACGCACCTCTACGTCCAGGCGGTGCACATCCGGATCCGGTGTCGTTGAAACCACCGTCCGCCAAGACCACTCAATCCTACCTTGTACTTCGGTACCTTCGCGTACCCCAACTGCAGGCCACTCATTCAAGAGTTGGTTCACCGCAACTTGGTTCATGGCCACCCAATGGGCCAACGTGCGATCACGCAGATACGTCGCATTGCTTACATAGCCACCAATCCCCTTCACCGCAGCCGCAAGGACAATCGATAGAATGGCCAATGCAACAATAACCTCCAGCAATGTGAACCCCAATGCCGACCGCTTCATCGTCGCTCTTCCGCCGGGTGTACGGCAAAGATTCCGTCATAGGTACCTGTTACATACCAGGTAGGTTGATCGTGGCCGACCAAAGCCAGCCGAAACGGAGAAACCTCACCACTCGATAACAAGAGCACCTGAGGCGTGATCGCCTCTTGTTGGTCGTTTTTGTCGTGGGTCTCGTGTTCTAGCGAGAGTTCCTCCCCTTCTAGGGTCAAACGCGTCCCCACGTCCTGGGGCAATTTCCGTGGGTGGAGGATTTCATCACCCACAACTCGCCACCTGGATTCCCCCAAGACCATGAATTCATAGCCATCACTCGTTACGCGCAGACCCCACTCTCGACCTTGCAGTACCGCTTCCTCAACACCGAGGCGCAACAACTCTGCCAATCGTCGCGCTTCCTGGGAGGCAAGAGGTTCACGGGTGCCAACCGAAAGAACTGCCATCGTCGCCAACAGTCCGATGATCACCATAACCACGAGGAGTTCCAACAGGGTGAAACCAGAAGAAAAACAGCGGCTGCCATGACCCAACCAGCGTTTGCACATCGCTTTTACGGCATCTCTTCTCGGGGCGCTTCCGTCCTAGAGAGTACCTGGGGTGCTGGTGGTTCGCTCGCATACCCTGGTGAAACATCGATCGCGGTAGACATCAACACGAATACAATCGCCTCTAGACCTTCGCGCCACACCATCGAAAGAAGCGTTCCCACCATTCACCCGCCTTGTTATAGTTTGAGCAAATCACTCAGTTACTAGGAACAGTACCATCACAACGATCACCTGTCACGGGCACGGCCTGGCCCAAACCCATGAGCTCTGATTCTGCTATGTCGCAAGAGCTATATCTTAAGAGATATTATACCCTCAACACGCAAGCACCGATGGAGACGGGCGGATACAAGAATCGCAAGGAGGATACTACCAATTGGATAGTTTTGACAAGCGACACCTCTGGTTCATGTGCCGCGCCAGTTCTTTTGATGGGTTCTCATGAAAGGCAATATACACAGATGGATACAACCAACCCCTCAGGCTCATTGCAGTTGACCAAGCTCAAACTCCGAGGGCGAAATGGCACGCACCTCCACAGCACCGTAGTGCATGTCGGTGTCGGCATCCGTGAGGGCGTCGCGAATCACCATGCGACTGACAAAAGGAATTTGCTTTCCTTCGTAGCGGATGGTTTGGTCATATTCAAAATGGGCCGTCTTCAGCAGTTTGCCGGAGAGTGAATAAAACTCCGCTTGGACAGCTACTTCGCGTTCCTTGGCGACCCAGTAGCGTACCCGATCGTAGGTGGCGCGGCCATGTCGGGCTTGTAGATCCAAGACAAAGCAGGGGGTGCCGTCGATGACCGCATCACCGTTCAGGGTAGCGACATAATCAGCCGCATAGTTGGTCGCAGCGATATCACCGTTCGCGGCCTCGCCGGTCATGCGCTGACGCGGGGAGATGGGGATCGGTTTGGAAAGACCAGGCTTGGTCAACCACATGTTGCGTCCCACTTGGAGGAGCTTCGTGCCACGGAAGCGTGCTGGTTCTATGGTTTCTGCCACGCTTGCTTCGTCTACGGCCCGTACCGCAAGACGCTGTTCCTCGGAATACTGATCGCCCTCGCGGGAGATCAGACGCACCTCCCAAACGATGCCCGGCAGACCACCGCCACGGGCATGATCCGATTGTTGTAGAATAGTTTGTGCATCAGGGGAGGGCGGCGCGTCTGGTTCGCAGAAGGCCATGGTTGGGAGCAGCAATAGACCAGCCAAAAAAGCGTGAGCGTGTTTCATGGGTCGGGGTTTCCTGAGTAAGCCTACTCCCCGCTTTTGACTGTAGACATAGCCCCGAGAGGGGAGGGGTTGGGGAGGGGGGGCTGGGTTTGATTTGTCTTTGACTTGTGTTTGATGCTCTGTCCTTGATCAGTGACCAAGATGCAGGATTTCTACAATTTTTTAAGAACCCAACACATTCTCTCACCGCCCTGTCTACCTCACGGTACAGGAGTTCAAACACATTTCCCATGAGACCGTGAAATGGTGTTCCAGAGTGGACGCATTTTCCAATCAGAAGGCAAACCTAGCCCTCCCTCTGGCTGAAGATGCGCCGGAAGTGATTCTAAGTGCATTACCAATTGTGACGGCCACACCGAGTTGGGATCAATATTTTAACCATGTGCACGATCAGTACCAAGGAGTTATAGAGGAGACAGCGTGATGCTTCAGGGGAAACAGTACAATTCTGGAGAAGGCCACGTGGCTTCTTGCGTGGAAGCGAAGGAGGGAAGGGGACTGTACGACCTCAGAACATGAAGAACAGAAGCACGCTCAGCATCAGAGATGGTGAGGCCGAGCGTTCTCAAAAAAACGATCTGCTGATCCAAAAAGACAGGGACTGGGCAAGTCAAACCCACGTCTCCTTGCGTATATCACTCAAAAAGAACCCCCCCTGGTGCGCATCGCGCAGTGGACTTACTCTTTTACTGCAGTTACTCCAGGTTGTGGCTAGTTACACCACTGTTACACCACTTGTCGCCACTGATATCCAGTTGCATCGAAGATGCGTGGGGGGGTGTGGTTGTGCAGACGATTCTAGAGGACAGCGACGGCTTATGCAAGGACTGCTATGAACGTCAGACATGGCCAAGTGCATCAATAATAGGCTGTCGGGCAGCACGGCGGGCAGGCAACCAGGCCGCTAGAGCACCCACACTGGCCATCACCAGGGTCGTCAATAGCATGTGCCTGACATCCAGATCCACCAGCAAAGGCACGGGCCCACTCTGGTTAGGAGGTACATAGGAAATGTCAGCGGCATCAATGGCGTATTTTACGACTACCGTAATCAGCAAGCCCGTCACACACCCCAGCATGGTCAACAGCGCAGCCTCACCAACGAACAGCCGCACAACCCCACTACGACGCAGACCAATCGCACGCAAAGTACCGATCTCACGGGTACGTTCCACAACGGTCATACTCATCGAATTGGCGATCCCCATAACCACCACCACCAGGACGATCCCAAAGATAAAACCAAAAATCATGTTGAACATAGCGCGTACCTGCATGTAAAACTCAGACAACTCTTTCCAAGTGTGGATTTCCAGATCGTATCCTGCCTTTTTGAGCTTTTCGACAAGGTCTGCACGCATCGCATCCGTCTGATCAGCACCCTCCAGCAAAACCGTGAGACGATCGGCACGACCCTCAGCATCATAGAGCGAACGCGCCAACGCTAAGGGCATGAACGCGTACAGATCGTCTGTGGCGGCGCTTCCACTTTTGAAGCGATCGCCCACCACCACATCCACTGCATTGGCCTGACCAGATACGGTGTTCGACAACAGACTCGCACGATCGCCCTGTTTGAGGCGCAGCAATTCAGCCAACCCCTGTGCCAACGTAATGGTATCCGGTTTTGTAGCATCCAGTGCTTGTGTACCGATCATGGTGGGTTCGTTTTTGGGGTCACCGTTGTCCCACACCAACAACCCGGCCTGAAGTGCTTTGGCAGCAGTCGGATCGACCCCCTCGGCCACAAAAATGGTGCTGGCGCGTCCATTAGAGACAATCCCGGAAAGGGTCAGCCGTGGTGTTACGAGCGCCACGTGGCGTTCTTCTTTGACCAGCGCAGTGATACGCAGCACCTCTTCTCTGGAGAGCAGATAGCGTTCTGGATAGAGTTTACCCTCGCGACTCATGCCACGCTTCGCGATAGTCAGGTGGCCTAGGAGTTCGCCGTGGATGGCTTGGTTGGCCAAACCGCGATAAATATTGTGGGTGTATCCGGCAAACAGGGCAATGGCTGCAAAACCAAGCGCAATCGCAAGCAGGTTTGCCAGGCTGCGCCGACGGTTGCGCAACAAACCACGAAGGGACAGCGTTAAGAATTGCATGACAGAATCTCGTCCTGTTCGACACGGCCATCGTGGAGTAACACCTTGCGGTCTACGTTGTCCAGCAGACGTGGATCGTGGGTGGTGAATACAAAGGTGACGCCATGGAGTCGGTTCATTTGGCGCATCATGTTCACGACCATATGGCTGTTCTCAGAATCTAGGTTAGCAGTGGGTTCGTCGGCCACCACAAGTTTAGGTTGGATGGCAAGCGCCCTTGCGATGGCGACCCGTTGTCGCTGGCCACCGGAGAGCTGATCGGGACGAGAGGTGAGAAATCGTTCTAGGCCGACTTCGACCAGCATTTCCGTGGCCTGTGTGCTGGCTTTCTGCGGGGAGAGTCCGGCAATCTGCAGAGGCAACATCACATTCTCTCGCGCAGACAGGACGGGTATCAAATTGAAGTTTTGAAAAACAAATCCCACGCGATGACTGCGAAAATCCGTGAGGGCGTTATCGGCCATCCGATGGGTGTCTACGCCCTCAAACCAGACTTCACCCTCACTCGGTGCATCAATGAGGCCGATGAGGTTCATAAGGGTGGATTTACCGCTGCCTGAAGGCCCCCACACGGCCAGGAACCCCCCCGTGTGGATGTCGAGGGATACACCCGCCACAGCTTCTACGATGGTCTCGCCAAGGTGGAAACGTCGGTGCACGTTACGCATCTGAACAAGGGGTGGGGATGCCATTACGACCTCCGTTGGGTAGTCATCGCAAAGCCTATCATGCTATTATAAATGAAGCAGCCTATAAAGAGACAACAGAGATTACATTACCCCACTGCGCAGCACCATTACCCATTTCATCCGCCGCATTGCAGAAACTCTTCCAACGGTGAACGGCATGTCCCCCATTCTCTTACCCTATCGTGGTGTTTTCCCTAAGATTGATCCAACGGCCTTTATTGCCCCGGGTGCCGTGATCATTGGTGATGTCGTGATCGGGCCAGAAAGCTCTATTTGGTTTGGTTGTGTTGTGCGCGGCGATGTGAATATCATCCGCATTGGTGCACGTACGAATGTCCAGGATGGCACCGTGATTCATGTTGCCTCCGTTGGTGCAGGAACCCATATCGGCGATGAAGTGACGATTGGACATTGTGCGCTGCTGCATGAATGTCATGTGGAGGATCACGCCTTCATCGGTATGAAATCTACCCTTCTGGATGGCGCACGCATTGAACGCTATGCCATGCTTGCAGCAGGGGCTTTGTTGGCGCCACGCAAAACGCTTCCCTCCGGTCAATTGTGGGTCGGAACCCCTGCAAAACTGTTGCGTGACTTAACAGAAGCCGACCGAGCCGAGTTCGATCTGCGTGCACAACAATACGTCGCACTGGGACAAGAGTACCGTAACAACAGCATCCCAGCAGATGCAAGATTCTGACTTTGTACTAAAAGAAAGAGGACTGGTTTTGACTTGATTCTAGAAAGATCAAGATCAAAGATCAAGATAAAAGGTAACTGCTCAGGACGGCTTGGATCGTAGACCAATAGAGAGACGAGATATTGACTTTCAGATCGCCCCTCTCCTGAAAGGAGAGGGGTTGGGGTGAGGTATGGTGCT
>CAIJYR010000108.1 GCA_903824965.1 uncultured Thiotrichales bacterium | reverse complement strand
TCTGTTTGTCCTGGCTCACAGCTTTCAATTCGCAGCCTGAAATATCATATTTCTTATGCGGTCTTCGTCGCCTGATAGGTGGCAACTTGGGTTATGAATGATCACTACATCTACCACAACCATTTTATTTTCCGTTCCAGGTGCGGTAGGCAATGTCTTTCCAATACTGTTACCACCACCGCCAAAGCCACCACCACCGCCAAATCCGCCGCTACTGCCAAATCCGCCACTACTGCCAAAACCACCGTTACTTCCAAATCCGCCACTACTGCCAAAACCACCGCTACTGCCAAAACCACCGCTACTGCCAAAACCACCGCTACTGCCAAAACCACCGCTACTGCCAAAACCACCGCTACTTCCAAAACCACCGCTACTTCCAAATCCGTCGCCACTGACGAAACCATCAGAGACAGGAATAACCGCTGGTTGTGTACGGTAAACATATTCCCAATCACTCACGCGGTTTTTTAATTGGTCGATCAGATGTGGATCTATTTTCCTCTCCTCAAGTCGCGATAAATACTCTAATGCCTTATCGTGATCACCCAATGCAGCCAACGTTGCCACACGGTTGCGTATTGTGGTCGTATCTGTTTCGCTGCCTTTCAGTCGTTCTACCTCTTGTAATACACCTTCAGCTACATCAGGCGAACCTGAACGGTATGCTGCATACGCAAAAGCGTTTAGCATCTCGGTATCGTGGGGCCGGTATAAGATTGCCGTCGCCAACCTATCTCGCGCTTTGGCAAATTCCCCGTTCTCGATATAGAGACGGCCCAAGAAATAATAGGCCAGATCGTTTGAAACATCATATTGAATCGCCAATTGATAGCCTTGGATGGCCAGATCCATGGAATTCCTTTCTCCTTTGTAGGCCATCATGTGATAGATCAAACCATTGAGTAGATGATAGTACGAACGATTGACCTGTAGCGAGAGTGCCTTGTTCATACAGACAGATGCCTGATCCAATTTTCCGTCGGAAATCAGTCGGATGGCTTCAGTTGCAAGTCTATCTGCTTCATGATGTTCTTGGTTGGATAGTGGTGTCTGTGCGTTTTCTGATTCCGCCATAGACGATTTCTGATCGAACGAACAACCAAGCATACAACTGGAGAGCATTGCTAATAGCACAAACGATCGTATCGATGACATTGTGAAGTGCATCCGTTGTATTGAAAGAGAATTGTCTGTCGATCAGGCGTAAACTTACAACAGGACATTGCCAACGTCTTTCGGATCGATTATGTCGGACGAATTGAGTCTATACCACGCTCTGCGCATTGACTAGTTTCTCCCCCAAAGGGGTCTTTAGGGGAGTCTTTAGCGTAGGATATAAAAAAGATGGCGCCACCCACCATTCAACCAAATAGATCTGGTTTCCTACAAAGTCATGCAAGGAAAGCCAGGAAGCACCACTAGAAATCAACAAACCCACCGGATCCCGCATTTTTTTGCGCTGCCGGAACCGACTTTCGCAACAATCCAACTCGAAGAGCTGCGGAATTTTTTCCTCGATTAGCAGTTTGTTTTTGTATAGGTGTCATCTGTCCAATCTTGAAAAATGCCATCATGTCTTGCAACTGTTCGGCTTGGCCGCTCATTTCCTCCGCTGTAGCAGCGAGTTCCTCTGAGGAGCTTGCGCCCTGCTGCGTGAGCTGGTTCAATTGACCCATCGCAGAATTGATCTGTCCAACGCCCGAAGACTGCTCTTTGGATGCTGCAGCAATCTCTTGGACGAGATCAGAGGTCTTTCTGATATTGGGTACAATGGTATTTAACAGCGCACCCGCCCTTTCTGCGAGGCTCACGCTGTTCTCTGCGACCTCTCCAATCTCTTGTGCAGCAACCTGGCTACGTTCGGCAAGTTTGCGTACCTCAGCGGCCACCACTGCAAAACCTTTTCCATGTTCACCCGCACGCGCTGCTTCAATGGCTGCGTTCAGTGCCAGTAAGTTGGTTTGGTACGCAATATCATCAATGATTCCAATCTTGTGTGCAATCAATTTCATGGCCGTTACCGTCTCTTTCACGGCACTTCCCCCTTCGCTCGCCTCCTCTGCTGCACGAGCTGCCATAGTATCTGTTATCTTTGCGTTCTCGGTATTTTGTGTAATGGAGGCAGACATTTGCTCCACGGCTGCGGTTGTTTCCTCCACACTGGCCGCTTGTTCGCTAGAGGATTGTGACATCGACTGTGCGGTAGCACTGACTTCCACCGATGCACTGGAAAGGGCATCCGCTGCACCATGCACTTCACTGATCACTTGTGAGAGTTTTGCAATGGTGTTATTGACCGTGTCTTTGAACTCTTTGAGCTGGCCTTTGTAGTCGCCCACAACTGATCTGGTCAGATCCCCTTTCTCCATTTCCGTGAGTACCGCCATCGCTTCATTCAACGGCAGTATGATGTTGTCTAGGGTCTGGTTGATGCCCGTGATCAGTTGTTTCCAACCACCTTGGAACAACTCAGCATTGGCGCGTTTTTTGAGTTCACCATTGGCCGCAGCGGCGATGATGGAATCCGTTTGCGCCATGACGCCCTTCAAGTTTCCACGCACGAGTTCGATGGTATCGTTGATAAAGACTTTTTTGCCTGGCAGTTTTTCCATCGGTGCGTCGAAGTTTCCTTCCCCAAACGCCTTGACGCAAGCCATTGCTTTTTTCTTGACGTCGATATGGCCGAATACCATGGTGTTGACCCCTTCGGCCATGGTCTTAAAGCCTCCATAGAATTTGGTGGAATCTATCTTGACATCAATTTCACCCTTGTCATGTTCAGAGGACATGCGATTCATATCGTTCAACAGGGTTTGGATGGAGGCGGTCATGGCCTTCATAGATGCCATCAAGCTTGAAGTATCGCCTACTTGCAGATCAATTTGAGTGGATACATCACCCGCCGAGATCTTGCTGGCGATTTCGGCTGCTTTAGCAGGTTCGCCGCCAAGTGTACGTGTTAGGCCACGCACGATTGACCAACCCATCACGGCCAGTGCGATCAAAACCAGCAATGCAATACCGATGGACATCTGGATGGCGGATTTCTTCGTAGCTACTGCAGTGTGATTCCCCTGCTGACCAAGAGCAACATTGTACTTGATATGATCAACGAGCACATCTGATAATTGAATTGCATTTGATCTGAGAGTGCTTCTTAACAAATCAAGTGCTTTATCTGAATGCTGTTGACGTACCTCTGTCAAGACAGGTTCAATTCCAGACTCATATGCAGAGAATAAAGATTTTTCTTGATCTAAGAAACTTTTATCTTTATCGTCTGCAACCGTAGGTTCATATTCTTTTATGGCTTTTCTGACGTTCTGCGTCATTTTGTTAATATCAGCTTCGATGGCTATCAGCTTATCCGTTTCGTTCACCTTTAACGTGATTGCATTGTACATGTTGACGCGTAGTTTCTGGAAATTATCTGCGAATTGGTCGAGCGCAACCAAAGCAGGTACCGTATTCTCATCCGCGAAATTGGCTGATGTAAACACAGTACCGATCTCTGTATAAAACAACAGCGTCAATCCAACGAGACCAGCGGATGCTGAGAGAACCAACAAGTACAACCTTTGTGCAACAGTCATGGAGAGCCTCCGAAATGTGGTTGTGCGCAGGATTGATTTTCAGTATTTTGGCGACAAGAGGATGCGCTGGAAAGAAATATGTGCCACAGGGCCGATTGGGGCATTCTACACCACATAAGCGCAGCGGAACAATGGACTTGTATCAACCTAGGATGACGCTTTCGTTACAGGAGCAGTGTGGTCGCCACAATCTCCTGGCCGTGAATGACGGCAATGCACTGCCCTAGAGTGCCCGCTTCGGATTGACAAGCTTTTTACTCCAATGGAGTTTTTCTCTGAGAATGCGAAAATAATCATAGCCTTCAGGATGAATCAGGCGAACGCCGCCATCGCGTTTGCGAATCACAACCCGATCGCCGGACACCAGCCCGAAGTTGATCTGGCCGTCGCAACTGACTTGGGCAGGCCCATGGGTGCCTTCGCTTAGCACAATTTCGACCGTATCTTCGCAGGAAATGACCAGCGGTCGGGTGCTGACCGTGTGGGGACAAATGGGAACGAGTGCAATGGCCGGTAGGGTTGGGTAGATCAGCGGCCCCCCTGCAGAAAGCGCGTGCGCAGTGGCACCTGTCGTGGTGGAGATAATGAGTCCATCGGCGCGGAGGGTATAAACGAAGCGTTGATTGATGTAGGCTTCAAATTCGATCATGCGCGACAGATTCCACCGATGAATGACCACATCGTTCAAAGCATCGCTGTTGCTGATCATCTCGCCGCTCCGCAGAACGGTCGCGTGGAGCAGTCGCCGTTCTTCCGATTCGTAACGACCGGCCAGCACTGCGTCTAGGGTTTCTTCAATGTCTTGCGGGGGAACGTCGGCCAGGAAGCCGAGATAGCCCAGGTTGATTCCGAGCAGAGGGACATTGTAGCTTGCGAGGCCACGCGCCGCATTGAGCAAGGTTCCGTCCCCCCCCACGACGATGACCAAGTCACAGGTCTCACCGATGTTTTGCAACGTAGTAACATGGGCTTCCTGATAATTGGTAAACTGTGCGCCGCGTTCGTCAAGGAGAACCTTGCACCCTCTGGTCTTGAGGGTGGTAATCAGGTTGGTCATGGTCTCACAGACCATCGGATCCGCATACCTCGCGAGCAAGCCGATGTTGTGAAACACTATACTGGAGGAGATGTCCATGGAGGATACTGTACGATGGCCAACAGTCCATCGACCTTTTGGGTGGATGGGCCTGGGAACGCTTCCCAAAAGCCCGTGGATTGTGCGAGTGCCTGAGGAGGCCCATGATACCATCAGATGCCATCCTGTTGGCTGATCCAATGGGAGAGCGATTTTTCTAGGGCATTTTTTGGGCAGGTGATTTGAGCAGACAGGATTTGCCCACTTTTGTACGAGAACGTCTGGTGCAGCATGGCAGAGATTGTACTGAATGAGCGATCCAGTCACCTCCTGAAGGTGATGATGGAGCGTTACATCCGCGAAGGCAAGGCGGTTGGTTCACGTGTTTTGGCGCGGGATCTGGGTGCTGAACTCAGTCCTGCGACCATCAGGAACGTGATGGCCGATCTAGAAGAAATGGGGTTGTTGGCTTCCCCCCATACTTCTTCTGGGCGGGTACCGACAGTGCTAGGGTACCGCTACTTTGTAGATCACTTGATGACGTTACAGCCGCCGATGGGAGGTGATCTTCAACAATGGCGCAGCCACATCGGGCCTGATCGGAGCACCGCTGAATTGGTGGCGTCCACCTCGGCGTTGTTGTCGGGCTTGACCCGTTTTGCGGGGTTGGTCATGATTCCGCGCCAAGATTCCGTGTTACTGCGCCAAGTGGCTTTTTTGGCGTTGTCGGATCGGCGCGTGTTGGTCATCTTGGTGGTCAACGAACGCGAGGTGCGCAACAAAGTCATCCACACCGAACGCGATTATACCGCTGCCGAACTAAACCGCGCCGCTCATTATCTCAACGAGACCTTTGCGGGCCAAGACCTTTCGGCCATTCGTAGGCGATTGTTGCACGAGATGCAAGAAGATCGTCAATGTATGGACAGTGCACTGATGGCGGTGGTGCCTGTGGTCTTCGAGACCCCGCCCGCCGAAGATGACTACGTGCTGATGGGAGAAGAAAACTTGCTCGGCTGCCTGGACATCGAGGAGCGTGAGCAACTGCGTCGACTCTTTGAGGCATTCAGTCGCAAGCGCGATATTCTCCATTTGCTGGATCAGTGCATGGGTGGAGAGGGCACGCAAGTCCTCATCGGTGCCGAATCAGGCTGCCACCTTTTAGAACAATGCAGTGTGGTTACGTCCCCCTACGCCGCCGATGGGCATGTGCTAGGGGTGGTCGCGGTTATTGGCCCGACCCGTATGCCCTATGAGCGCGTGTTGCCCATCGTCGAATGGGCGGCTGCGCTGCTGGGTGCCGCCCTGAACCACCATGATTAGTCCGTTCTTCAGGACGGACGAAGCCCACAGGATACCTTTAAAAACGCAGTAACGAACCCCATATTCTGGTTTTACCCACCCTTCGTTGATACGCCATCGGCCCTCTGCCGGATTGGCGCTGTTTGGAGACCCTATGGAGAAAGAACCGAACACCCAGGAGCCTTCCACACCCGCTCCGACCACGCCTCCAACACCTGTCGATGCGGCAGGCGAGAACCCATCGGGAGAGAACCAATGGGGGCAGGCCCGTGAACCTGCTGTGTCGCAACTCATCGAGGATCTTCGGAGCCAAGTGGAGACACAACGCCAGGATCTGTTGCGTACCCGTGCGGAAGTGGAGAACGTGCGCCGCCGAGGAGAACGCAATGTAGAGAGCGCACACAAATTCGCTCTAGAGCGTTTCGCAACCGATCTCTTGCCCGTAAAGGACAGTTTGGAACTTGGCATGGCGGTCGATGCCGATCGGGCCAAATTGCGCGAAGGCATGGAACTCACCCTTAAACTCTTTTCTAGCGTGCTTGAACGGTTCGGCATCCGTGAGGTCAATCCCATGAACGAGCGGTTCAATCCTGATCTTCACCAAGCGATGACTGTTCAACCGAGCGCAACTGTGCCTCCCAATACGGTACTCATGGTTTATCAAAAAGGGCACACCTTAAACGACCGACTCATTCGTCCGGCTTTGGTCCTGGTCTCGGCAGCCCCCCCCCCCACGCCAGACAAGAGTGGGTCAGAAGATGGGGCGGAAAAAGCGTGAAACAACGACGTACCCCACAGATTGTTTCGCACGCAAAATAGGCAATGAATCCAAGAACGGTCTTGAAAAAGGCGCTTGCTATCCCCACAACAGAGACTAGGCTTTCATCGATCGTCGCGGGCGATTGGCGGGGTTCTTATCCCTGCCCCCCCCTTACGTACACCCTCACGTAACACAATGGCAGCACAGTAACCGGAGAAAAGATATGGGAAAAATTATCGGCATCGATCTAGGCACCACCAACTCCTGTGTGGCCGTGATGGAGGGTGGTAAACCGAAGGTCATCGAGAACAGCGAGGGGGATCGTACCACCCCTTCGATTGTGGCGTTCACGGGTGACGCTGAGGTTGTCGTGGGTCAGAGCGCCAAACGTCAAGCGGTGACGAATCCCAAGAATACCCTGTTTGCCATTAAGCGCCTCATTGGTCGTCGTTTTGAGGACGGTGTGGTGAAGCGTGACGTGGATATGGTGCCCTACACCATTGTGCGTGCCGACAACGGCGATGCCTGGATCGAGGTGAACGGCAAGAAGATGGCCCCACCGGAAATCTCGGCGCGGGTGTTGATGAAAATGAAGAAGACCGCCGAAGATTACCTGGGTGAACCTGTTACCGAGGCTGTCATCACGGTGCCTGCCTACTTCAACGATTCGCAACGCCAAGCGACCAAAGCGGCTGGAAAAATTGCGGGACTTGAGGTCAAGCGCATCATCAACGAACCGACGGCTGCGGCCCTTGCCTACGGGATGGATAAAAAGCATGGGGATGGCAAGATCGCTGTGTACGATTTGGGGGGGGGCACGTTTGACGTTTCGATCATTGAGATCGCAGAAGTTGAGGGTGAACACCAGTTTGAGGTGTTGTCCACCAATGGGGATACGTTCCTAGGAGGGGAGGACTTTGACAAACGGATCATCGATCACCTTGTAGAGCAGTTCCAGCGTGAGAGTGGCATCAACCTGCGCAACGATCCTTTGGCGTTGCAGCGCCTGAAGGAAGCGTCGGAGAAATCGAAGATTGAGCTTTCGTCGAGCCAGCAGACCGACGTCAATCTGCCCTACATCACTGCCGATGCGAGTGGCCCGAAGCACCTCAATTACAAGCTAACACGGGCCAAGCTCGAATCCTTGGTAGAAGATCTGATCGAGAAGACGGTTGATCCCTGCCGGATGGCTCTGAAAGATGCTGGCTTGCAAGCGTCTTCCATTGATGAGGTCATTCTTGTGGGTGGTCAGACCCGCATGCCTAAGGTGCAGGAGGTTGTGAAGCGCATCTTCGGTCGTGAGCCACGTAAAGATGTGAACCCAGACGAAGCGGTGGCGGTCGGTGCATCGATTCAGGCGGGTGTACTCGGTGGCGAGGTCAAAGACGTTTTGTTGTTGGATGTTACGCCTTTGTCCTTGGGCATCGAAACGCTTGGTGGCGTGATGACCAAGCTTATCGACAAAAACACGACGATCCCAACCCGTGCCAACCAGGTGTTCTCGACAGCGGAGGACGGTCAAACGGCGGTGACTGTCCATGTTCTCCAAGGCGAGCGCCAGATGGCGGGTGCGAACAAATCTTTGGGTCGCTTCGATCTGTCTGGCATTCCCCCTGCCCCACGCGGGGTGCCGCAGATCGATGTTACGTTTGACATTGACGCAAACGGCATTCTCAATGTATCCGCCAAGGACAAGGCCACCAACCGTGAACAGTCGATTGTGATTCGTGCCTCCAGCGGTTTGTCGGAGGACGAAATCAACCGTATGGTCAAGGATGCCGAGGCGCACGCCGCCGAGGATCGCAAGTTCCAGGAGCTTATCAGTACACGCAACCAAGCGGATGCTTTGCTCCACGCGACCAAGAAATCCCTCGCGGACTTGGGCGAGAAGGTCAGCGGGGCAGAGCGTGGCAACATTGAATCGGCCATGCGTGACTTGGAACAGGTGCTCAAGAGCGATGACAAGGGTGTCATTGAAGCCAAGGCGCGTATTCTAACGGAAGTTGCGGGTAAGATGGCCGAGCAGCTCTATGGTCAGGCAGGGGCGGATCCGAGTGGCCACGGGCAGGGACACGGGCATGGGCATGGCTCTGATCACGGCAGCAAGGGCGCTGACAAGGGAGATGGAAACGTAGTCGATGCAGAGTTTGAGGAAGTCAGTCGCGGCAACAAGAAGTAGTCATCGTCGCACTTTGACCGAGCGCAGGATCGCGCATGCCCCCGATAGGGTGCGTGCGCGTTTGTGTTGGCAATTTTCCATGTCCCTATGGTAGATACGGTACGATGGCCAAACGAGATTATTACGAGGTTCTAGGGGTTGCGAAGAATGCTGCCGAGGCGGACATTAAGAATGCCTATCGGCGCCTCGCCATGAAGTACCACCCCGATCGCAACCCGGGAGACAATGCGTCCGAGGAGAAATTCAAGGAATGCAAGGAAGCCTATGAGATGCTTTCTGATCCTCGCAAACGGGCTGCGTATGATCAGTTTGGCCATGCGGGTGTGGATACCTCGGCGGCGAGTGCGGGCGGGGGTGCGGGTTTTAGTGGGGGAGCCAATTTCTCGGAGATTTTTGGGGATGTCTTTGGGGACATCTTCGGAAATCGTGCAGGAGGAGGCGGAGGTGGTGCGAACCGTTCCTACCGAGGGGCCGATCTGCGGTATACCTTGGAGTTGTCGCTTGAGGAGGCGGTGTTTGGCACCACGGTCAAGATCCGCGTCCCTACGATGCTGGCCTGTGAGGTGTGCGGTGGAACGGGTGCGAAGCGCGGTACGTCGCCGAGTACGTGTGCTACGTGTGGGGGCCGTGGGGCGGTACGGATGCAGCAGGGGTTTTTCTCGGTACAGCAGACCTGCCCGCGCTGCCATGGTCGAGGACAAGTGATCCTAGATCCCTGTACGACCTGCACGGGACGTGGGCGCGTTCAGGATCAAAAGACGCTTTCCGTGAAAGTTCCGGCGGGGGTGGATACGGGGGATCGGATTCGTTTGGCGGGAGAGGGAGAAGCGGGAGAGCATGGCGGGTCATCGGGTGATTTGTACGTGCAGATCCAGGTGAAGGAGCATCCGATCTTTTCGAGGGAGGATAGCGAGCTGCATTGTGAAGTGCCGATCAGTTTTGTGGTTGCGACGCTCGGTGGGGAGTTGGATGTACCGACTTTGGATGGGCGTGTGAAACTCAAAGTGCCCCCGGAGACGCAAAGCGGCAAGACGTTCCGGCTGCGTAGCAAGGGGGTGCGTTCGGTGCATGGAGGCCCACCTGGGGATTTGTTGTGTCGGGTGGTGATCGAAACGCCTGTCAACCTGACCCGCAAACAGAAGGAATTGCTCCAAGAATTTGAGAGCAGTTTGCGCAGCAGTGATGAGAAACACAATCCGCGTGCGCATTCTTGGTTTGATGGCGTCAAACGCTTCTTTGAGGATATGAAGTTCGGGAGTAATTAATCTCCTTTGACTTTCAGATTGCTCTTTTGAATTTCAGATCGCCCCTCTCCTGGAAGGAGAGGGGTTGGGGAGAGGTGGTTTCTGGTTTTGACTGCGTGGCTCTTTGATTGGCTATTTTGACTGAGTTATTTCTATTTCTAATTGCCTATTTCTGATCTGGTCACGTCAAAGACCATTCAAAGACAGCACCTCTTTCTTTTTGATCCTAAAGTCAACGGTTCACGCTGTGTATAGAATCACCCAGCGCCCATCATCATATCATAGTGCGCCCGATGCCCCATTTTCTCAAAGATTGCCAGAAACACCGCGAGGTACTTTCCTGCAGGCGCATCATCGACATACATATCATCGTGTACGGAGTGTGATCCATCGTTCACCCAAGAGAACAGCGATTTACAAATGATTCTTTCACTCCCATCAAACTTTTTGATGATATCAGAAGAATCAATACCAACCATCCCAAAATATCCCTCTACAATTCTTCTAAGCGTGTTCTGAATCGTTAGATTAGAACGATCCTGTTTACGCACGTCATCCCAGAGCAAAGCATACGAATTTTTAATCGGATTGTGATCACATTTCTCTACACTCGATCCATGCTCTGTTTTACGAATGATCCAGAACTTGTTATATTTATTTTTGGATCCTTTTTTGTGGAACGTAATTTCTTTATGAAAATAGGTGTTATGGGTAAGTACAAAAACTTGTCTGATCTGAGGCGATTGCTTTCTTGTTTCATCAAATATAGAGCTTATAAGTGTTGCGACAATAAACAAAATCTCGCTATCGAGGCTTGAAACAGGATCATCGAAGACAATCACTCGATCTTTTGTGATACCATCACTAGTGCTACTTCCCTTGATTAAATGATAGAAGTAAAGAAACGATATGAATGTCTTTTCTCCTTCGCTCAATGTATGCTTTGCATCAATACCGTCCGATCGCACAATCTTGTAAGAAGATTCACCATCTCCTTTTGCAATCAAGAATCCTTGGAAACCGAAACTGGAAAGCAACTGATTCATTGCATCGATCGTAGGCTGTATACTCGTAATTTGCTTCTCTAGTTCCTGTAACTCAGTTGTAATACGGTTTTGTTCTATTGCTATAAGATTGATATTGCTCTTGATTGAAGATATGTTACTTTCTAAGCTGCCCCTTTTGGCTGCATATTTGTTAGTGTCCTCTCGCAATTCATTCAGTATGAACTTCCATGCTTGCGCAATTAAGGCGGCACGTACTGTCTCACGATTCTTTATTGTAGTATTATGTTCTGTTGCGGCACGGTTGGCAGCGTCAATGATTGTTTCTATGGATACGATCAGGTCGTGAACAGATTCTAGTTCAATCGATTGACTGACCTCCCTCTTCTTTTCTGCAAGTCGTTGGAGGTTGATGATAATCTTTGCGTCAAACAATGTTTTTCTAGCCTTGAGTCGATCGACATCAAGAAACCGATAGGGCGTATCAAGGAGGGTTGTCAGTTGCTCCTGAACCCCTTCAGCATCCCTTCTGTAATGCTCTACTAGATGATCAATAGCCTTGCTGTCCCTTGTGAAGGTCTCGTCAAAATACTCATCCAGGCTTTGCTTGAATGCTTCGGTGGTGGTCTGTTGGCAAAATGGGCAAATGGTTCCGTTAGAATGATAGAAATCCTTCCCTGCTCTTACCCAATCACTGTTGCCAAGCCTGTTGATCATTGCGGCGATATCAACGTCCTTTTTGCCGATGACTCGTTTCTGCAAGATTGGGTCTGATTCGTGCTGAGTGAGATGCCTCATTTCAATCGTTTTTATAATCCGTTCATATTCCGGCGTCTCAGAAAAGACAGACTCCGCTTTTTCCAAGAGATCCGCCAGGGGAAGCAGTGTGGCAGAATTGTTTTCTATTTCTTCTAATATTTTATTCTTGAACCGCTTCATTGATGCTTTGTAGCCAGCAAATGCGGCTCTGAATTTGTCATCGAATTTCTTCTTCTGTTCCCAGCACTTTTCCTGAAAGCTGTCTTCAACATCACGCAGTGCCAGCTCTTTTTTAGCTAATTCCTGTGCCAATGATTCTTTCTTATTCTTTGCTGTCTCGAATATTTTCTTTGCATCAGCAATTTTTGCTTGCGTATCAATTTGCGTTTCACCAAGTGTAAAGACGCCTTTCAACTCGCTCGGTTGATTTATGTTTCTCTCAACGAAATCGCGGTTGTAAACCATCGCTTGTAACTTAGTTCCTTGCGCCCATTGAACACTACACGTTGGAAAGCTTCCTTCATCAGCGATGATCCGGCTTACAGTAGTCTTACCGCTGCCATTAAAACCAAAAATGAAATTCACTTTTGACAAACCGTCGAATACCGCAGACGTTTTGTAGGTCGCAACACCAGCAACATGAATAGAGGTAATCATCGATGTCTCCGAGGACTAAAGCCTATGGGTTACGGCATATACATTTCTGCGACCGATTGAGTACAGAGCACACGCAGAACCCCCGATCCGAAGATTCGGGGGGGGTATGTTTGATATTCTGATGGAGTTATTTAGAGGACGTCATCAACATAAACGCAACAATGCTGGTAATTGATCCAAGAAAAGCTATGAGTGTCCACGTCCAGTGCTCAGTGAGTAGTTCAGCTATGGCTTGAGGGTGGATGCCTCGCGCCTCCCACCAAGGAGCGTTCGTTTTAAGGCTTCCATCAAGAGTACGAATAAATAAATTGTTCAAGGTATCCACCTTCCTAAGCGTTGATTGGTGTAATTTCACGAATTCGCTGTTTTCAAAAGCTGTCGCTTCATTTTTACCGCTCAGGAAATCCTTATCCGTAATGCCGTTAATGTGCATGATTTTTTCAAGGCGTGGGTGTTCAACGTAGCTAATTCCATAAATATTGATCAAGGCACGTGCAAGATCGAATTTTTTATCTTCTTTGAGTACCAAAGGAGGTGTACCGTCAAGCACTTTATAGCGGTGTTCGAGTGCTTGGAAACCATAGTTACTATCCCGCATATTCCAGTGAAGCCAAGTGCAGTGAGCGTTGTCTTTGAGAAAGCACCAGAACTCATCAAGCATCGCCTTTTCAAGCTGATCATAATGTTGCCGGATTTGGTCTATGGAAATCTTCTTTAATTCTGCAACTTTATGTATGGAAAAAGACTCCGTTTGTCCTGATGCAAGATTCCGAACGGCGATCGAGGTCACTCGCGGAGTAGCACCATCGTGCCTGTCGTAGAAGCTTTCGCAGGAATAATGAATAGCGAGAACGATCTCTTTGCGTTGATCGAGTTCTTTTAGCTTGCGTAAGGTTTCTTTCCGCTCTTTGATTTTTCGTAATGTATCTCCCACGGACGTGCTCCCCCCTGTCAGTTGTGTGAATAGAGTGCTACAATAGGTACTACGTTCCATCTATAGGCCATGATTTGTGTCACATATAGCATAAGGGACTTCATGAACTGATTGTTCTAAACAAATAACAAGCACATCGAGTTTTCTTATGGCTTTGTGAGTGCAGTGAGGATGGCAAAAAATACCCAAAGAGTTCCAAGTAGAGGAAGTAAAAAAAGTACTAGCCATCAAGGCACCCGCACCGAATATGATGGGAGATAATATATTAAAGACTATGAGTATATTTATAATAATAAAAGGTAACTGCTCAGGTACCCAACCACCCGATTCTTCAATGGGTTAGCATTATGCGACGTGTACGCCGCCAAAGTGGGTGCTTTATTTATCAACGAGTTATGATTGTAATAAAGATTGTGCGTCATTTATAATGTATTGATAATCATAGCGTTTTGACCTCCTGAGCAGTTACAATAAAAGTCCATTTAAATAAAGAACCAAAGAACCCTCGTTTTGATTTGCTTGCATGTGTTTCCATTTCATTTCCTCATAATGTTTATTGTAATATGCTGTGCGCTAGAATCACCCCCATCAGTTCTCAATAAACCAGGGCAAGCGTGCTAGTAGCAATTATCTGGACGATTCCAGCATAAATGCAATCTCAGCACGCCGATTGATTCAACCGGAAAGGTATCTATGACACTGATACATAACCAGCCTACCCCGTTCCACACGAGAAAGCAACACTTCGCCTATCGCGAAATTTGACAATCGACCTATTGAAAAAGGTTTTGAGGGGTTGTAAACTGTGGTGGGAAGTTATGGAATTGTTACGCAGCATCTTGGCGCACTGCCCTTGCCACTGGGAGACAAGCCCCCCCCAGAAACCCCGCAACGAGGATGAGACGGTGCCACCAGGCGTATCTGTGGAGGTCATCGGACAATGCGTGTGGCAGGGTGTGGACAGGGAAGTCGCCATTTTTCGCGATACCCGACTGGGACATCCCAGTCGCCG
>CAIJYR010000107.1 GCA_903824965.1 uncultured Thiotrichales bacterium | reverse complement strand
GCTGGTCAACCCCAGGTTTGCTTTCACAAGCCCCCGCCTTTAGGCGGGGGTGGTTGACCGTTGCGCATCCCCTATAGAGCATGGTTTAGCCCATCTTTGACTGCTGTATAATAGTGCATCTTTGCCAGCGCATGCAGGACGATAGCCATCTGGCTAGATACTCTGCGTGTGACACTATCCCAAAAAACACGAGGAAAAACAATATGACCGATTCTACCCCATTCGATGTAAGCGCACTGAACAATGCCATGATTGAAGCGGAGGACATTGTCTTTGGCATGACCAAAGACAATGTTGCAGAAACGGCCAAGAAACTTGTCATCCATCTAGGCGTAATGAAAAACGAAGTGTCATCGTGGATCACGAATGGACGTGCGGAATTGGGGGTCGTACAGTCTATCTTTGGAGATCTTGCAGAAATCCACAAGATTATTTCTGCGTTCCCCAAGATCATGAACAATCTCATTGTCAACACGACCTTGCAGGCCTTGAAACTTTCTTACTATGTTTCTATTAATGAAGAGACGCATTTTCTTCCATATTTAGAGAAAACACATTCCGTCATACGTACTATTCTTGAAATGCTTGGTGGAAGCGATTTAGATACCGTGACCAACATTGCGGATATTATCGAACATACGCCCACGAATAAAACAGAAAGCATGGCTTTCTTGTTCGATGATGTTCCTGTGGTTGAAGCACCGAAGCAAACATTGAAAATCCTGATTGTGGATGACGAGAGTGTCCACAGAACCCTCATGCGTAAGATTGTGGAACCCTATGGTGCCTGCGATATTGCCACCAATGGCCAAACGGCCCTGTTGCTGTTTGAGGAAGCACATGATGTGCAAGCACCCTATGACTTGATCACGCTGGATATTATGATGCCGATCATGGACGGCCAGCAGACATTGAAAATGATCCGCCGCCGTGAACGAGAGATGGGGATTCCTTTGACACAAGAAGTTACCATTTTCATGGCGTCGTCCATGGATGGCGATCACGTTCTTGAGGCCTTCTTCCGAGGGCATTGCACAGACTACATCAAAAAACCATTCTCAGCAGAAACCATACTGAGCAAGATGCAAAGCAATCGTCTCATTCCTTGACGTCGATGCACCGCCACTGCGAACCGTCTCATTCCTGGGAATACGGTACCACGCAGAGTCACCGATTCGTGTGGCGGTTTCTTTGGTGAATACGTAGGATTGACCTATGGATTTCATGCCTGTGGATCTGAGCATTCACACAAAAATCGTCCTTGCCATTGCTACCATCCTGAGCATTGCACTGCTTTCATTTACCACTGCCGTTTCCTATCAATCTGGCCGATGGTTTGATCAATCCGCCCAAGAAAAACTGGCCGTTGCCACGAAGGTTGTCTTGGCGGATGTTGATAATAAATTCGGAAAAATGACAAGGGATATCAATATCCTTGCAGAAGACGAAGGACTGATTCATGAGGTCGCTCTCATAACAGACCGTGCGCCGCACACTGTAGAGGAGGATCATAGAGAGATAGCAAAGAAATTGGCCATTCGTTTCAAGAAGATCAGCGATACTCGCCAAGGTTTCCATTTGATGCGCCTCTACGACGCAAACGCCCATTTGATTGCCTTCTATGATAAAGATCAGCGGTTGGCTGGTTGGTTTGGAGACTCGGAATATTTCTCTGGTTTGAAAGGAAATGATAGGCTTCTGTTCGACCAACGACTTCCTTCCACTGTTCCAATACGCTATACCTCCTCCCTTTCAGATCAATTTGATATCGGTTTCGGTGCCTATGCAAACCGCTTGGAGATTGTCGCGCACCAACCCGTGTACGAGAAAATAGATACAGAAGGCACCAATCACCTGGTTGGGATGATTGTTGTGGATACTTTCTTTGACAATGCTTATGCCGAGGAGATGTCTGACTTTCTGAACCTACAGATCAATTTCTTTCTCGGAAAAGCGAGTGTCGTTGGCACGACAAAAGAGTACATCACGCTTCCTGAAACAGCCTACCAGGCACTGCAGTCCTTGCATGTAACAGACAGGCAATACTACACAATCCCCATAGAACACTCTACCAACATTGAGGGGCGTGAATATTATGAGGCATTGTTTCCGTTTCTTCAGAATGGCAAAATAGTGGGCGCAAGCTCCCTATTGCTCTCAAAGGCGTACTCGACGACAGAGAAAATCAATGCGCTTTTATTATTGTCAGAAATTGGGTTGTTCACTCTTTTCGTCGGCATTGTGATTGCATTCTTCTTTTCGCGCGTCCTGACACGAAAGCTTGAACAGACCAATCAATCGCTTCAACTAGAAAAACACATTGCGGTCGCAGCAAAAATGGAGGCCGAAAACACCGCGAAAGCAAAATCAGAATTCCTCGCCAACATGAGCCACGAAATCCGCACACCCCTGAATGGTGTGATGGGGATGATTGATCTGGCCCTTGGTGCCGATCTGTCCGGCAAGGCACGGGACTATTTGTTGCAGGCAAAAAGATCCTCACGCATTCTACTGCGCGTCATCCATGATATCCTCGATTTCTCCAAAATCGATGGCGGTAAACTCTCCTTAGAATCTCTGGATTTCCGTCTGAGCGATCTGATGAACGATACGGTAAGCCAGTTTCGACAGGAACTCTTACGTCAGGAGATCGTACTCAGGGTCTCTCCGCTGCCCAACGACTTAGGTAACCCAAGTTGCCACCTATGACCACCATCAGAATCCTTCCAAGAGGTAATGGATTAATGTAGCCTTATAGTAATCAATCTATTGGTTGCCGATGGGGAAGTAAAATGGACGAGATGATTATAGTAACATATTGT
>CAIJYR010000106.1 GCA_903824965.1 uncultured Thiotrichales bacterium | reverse complement strand
GCCCGCGATACGGCTGCGGACATCGACAAAACGTACGGCCCTCACGGCTACGCGGGGCTCGTCGCACTACGCTTCGCTCCATGTGCTCCTCGCAAGAATAAGGATCAAGATTCAAACCACTCTGTCTCCCCCAGCCCCTTCCCCCTGGAGGGGAATGGCTTTATCAAAGGATCAAAGCTTTAATTCCTGTGCCACTGCTAGACTGCTTAGACGATCCACAAGGAGGGCGAACCAGTGAACTCGCAAGCGAATAGGATTGAATGCACAGCCGGACAGGTTTCGTCCGAATTGATACGCTACGGCGTTCTTCCTCAAGAACGCGTAACCGTAGTCATCTTTCAAGAATCAGAGTTGATACCGGGTCGCCGTGAAACCAGAGCGCGTATCATTGCCGCAGGTTTAACCGATGCAGATATAGACTGCCTCATAGAAGATGCACGCAGAGACGTGGACGAGGAAATGTCCAGTAAAGCCGCCATTTCTCCCTGATGCGGGTGGTGCTAGACACAAATATCTTCGTCAGCGCAGTCATCCGAGAGGATTCGACATCAGCTCGTGCGATCGGCGCAGTGATTGATAAGCACAGGCTACTCGTTTCAGAAGCAACTAAACAGGAGCTTGTGCAGGTTCTGGAAAGACCGAAGATTGCGCGATTTGTTTCTATTAGGTTCGTTGCGTGGTTATCGAAAGTGTTTTCTATCATGGAGCTGATCACGATTACGGAGACTGTAACCGATTGCCGCGACAAGAAAGACAACAAGTTTCTGGAATTAGCAATAAGCGGACATGCTGATCTGATTATATCCATTGACAACGACTTGCTGGTATTACATCCTTTTAGGGGTATGCCAATTCTGACACCGAATCAATTCCTTGCCTTGGCAGACTAGGCACAAAATCGCTTGCATTTTGAGTTTGTTATCCTTTTTACGGTACTTCTACCTATGCCTGCGATTTCAGACACAGTGGTTGAACGTGTTCGTGTGCTGCGCCAGCAGATCGATCGCCACAACCAACTCTATTACGTCCTGAATCAAACAGCAATCTCGGATGCAGAGTACGATCGGTTGTGGGTGGAATTACAAGACCTGGAGCGGGATTTTCCTTCGTTGGCAACGCCTGCCTCGCCCACGCAACGGGTCGGTGCAACGCCACACACAGCCCTGGGATCGGTCTCTCACACCGTACCGATGTTGTCTTTGGACAAAGCTCGTACTGAACTCGAATTGCGTGCATTCGACCAACAGGTGCGGGATCTGCTGGGGGTTTCGGACGTTGCGTATGCGGCGGAGCCTAAGTGGGACGGACTTGCGGTGAGTCTTCGCTACGAAGGGGGTGAGCTGGTTCGTGCTGCTACCCGTGGCGATGGCTATACCGGAGAAGACATCACCCAAAACGTCCGCACCATCCCGACAGTCCCCCTGCGTTTGCGGCGTGGCGCATGGCCCACAGTTCTGGAAGTCCTCGGAGAGGTGTACATGCCGCGTGCGGGGTTCGAGGTGCTAAACCGCTCCGGTGAGAAAACCTTTGTGAACCTGCGCAATGCGGCGGCAGGAAGCCTGCGCCAGCTTGATCCTGGTGTAACTGCACGTCGCCCCTTGAGGGTGGTGTGTCATGGGATCGGCAGCGCGGGGGAGGGTGCTTACAGTACCTTGATGCACCAAATGGCCCAATGGGGTCTCCCTGTGTCTTCGGAGCTTGCGGTGGTCTCTGGGGTGGAGGGCTGTTTGGCGTATTACCAAGCCCTACAGGAACGCCGTACAGAGCTTGGGTATGACGTTGATGGGGTTGTCTTTAAGGTAAATGACGTGCTTTTGCAAACACGCCTTGGTTGCACGCGCACGGCACCCCGTTGGGCGAGGGCCTATAAGTTCCCCGCCGAAGAGGTCTGGAGCGTCGTGGAACACATGGAAGTGCAAGTAGGTCGCACGGGTGCCCTGACGCCGGTGGCACGGCTCCGTCCGGTGTTTGTGTGGGGAGTGACAGTCAGCCATGCAACCCTACACAACGAAGACGAAGTGCGGCGCAAAGATGTACGGATTGGGGACACGGTTGTGGTGCGGCGGGCGGGCGACGTGATCCCCGAGATCGTCTCTGTGATCCAGGCGCGTCGGGGTACCGATGCGGCCCCTTTTGTTTTTCCGACTCGGTGTCCTGTATGTGGGGCGGAGGTTGTGCGTCCTGCGGGGGAGGCGGTTGCGCGGTGTAGCGGCGGGTTGATCTGTCCTGCGCAGCGGGTTGCTGCGTTGTGTCATTTTGCCTCTCGTCGTGCACTGGATATCCAGGGACTCGGCGAAAAATTGGCCGAACAGTTGGTAGAAAAAGGATTGGTACAGACGGTGGCGGATCTTTATGATCTCACCCTGACACAGTGGGCTGGTTTGGAACGCATGGGCAACCAATCAGCACGTAATCTGATGGAAGCCCTGGCACGCAGTAAGACCACCACCCTGGATCGCTTTCTTTATGCGCTGGGTATTCGGGAGGTGGGGGAGGCGACCGCCTCGGCGTTGGCTCGTTCTTTTGGTGATCTTATGGCGATCAGGGAAGCTTCGGTTGAAACGCTACAGCAGGTTCCCGACGTAGGGCCTGTGGTTGCCGAGGCAGTTGCGAGCTTCTTCCGTGAGGAGCATCATTGCACTGTGCTGGAGCGTCTGCAAAAGGCAGGCGTCACCTGGCCGACACCGCGCAAAGCAGAGGCAGCGCCGCTTGCCGGGAAGATCTTTGTGATTACGGGCACGCTGTCTTCTATGACGCGTGAGGAAGCCAAAACGCGGTTGCAAACCTTGGGCGCTAAGGTAGTAGGCAGTGTGTCTGCAACGATCGATGCCTTGATCGTCGGAGAGAATCCGGGTTCTAAATTGGAGAAGGCCCGTGCGTTAGGACGCTCGATACTGACCGAAGAAGACCTGCCTGGGCTGTTTGGGATTGAAACGGGGTGACTATGCACAATTTTCCTCATTTTCCTCTTTTGGTGATGGCAAGGTTCTTTTCGATCGTGGCGGTGCTTTCACTCGTCCTTTCCGGATGCGGGGGGGGCGGTGGTGGTTTTACAAGCTCAAGCGGTAGTACCTCCTCCTCCTCAAGCAGCAGTTCCTCGACCGCAAGCACAACCGTCACACAAACCGTGACGGGTACTGTGGCAACAGGTCTGCCACTCTCTGGCGCGACCATCAAGATCAAGGACAGCAAAGGGAATATCGCAACGGGCACCACGAAAGCGGATGGTACTTTTTCGATCATCGTAGCCGGTACAGGGGTCAGTACGTCGACGCCCCTAAGCCAACCCCCCTTTATGTTCGCCGCCATCCCTGCTTGCCCCTCGGGTCAGAATTGTCCACAGAATTTATACTCTATTCTGGCCGCCATGGACATGACGAGCACGAATACACAACGTGTGAACATTACCCCCGTCACGACCTTGGTCATGTATGAGCTGAATGGGGGTACCGATCCCTCTTCGATGTACAACGGCGTCTCGTACGCAACCCTGGCAGCAGGAACCGTGCTTGCCAAAGAAGCCGCCGTCAGAAGCGAGCTACCTACACTATCACCAGCAATCAGTAGCGCAGTCAGTGCCGTGAATCCCATTTTCGATCTGATGCATGATCAGTTCAGTGCGGATGGCACAGGCTACGATGCTGTCCTAGATCAATTGGGATCTATCACGAACGTTACCACCACTGCCGTGACTTTTGCGAAAGCCGTCCAATATCTCCCTGTGTCCTCCAAGACGAGTACCGGTACGGGCAGTGCTGTCGCCACCCCCTCGATCACCCTGGCCTTGAGGGATGTCCTCGATACAACGAACGTCACGACGCTTAGCAGCAGCAAACCGATTTTGGTCAAAGCCACCGTTAAAGATGCCAATGGTGCAGCCGTCTCCAGTGCCATTGTGGTTTTTTCCACCAATGCTACGTATGCTGCTTTTTCAGGAGGGGATAATACGGCCCTGACGGACAGCAATGGCATCGCAGAGGTCACTCTCACGACCGCCAACACCTCAGGGGGCGCCTCTACGGTGCTCGCCAACACGACTGTTTCGGGTACCGCGATCAGTGGTTCGGTCAATTATGCGGTAGGTGTCTCTAGCATTGGGTTGGGGAAGGTCTACTTCGGCAGTATACCAAGCGCCACAGACACGACACCGTACAACGCACCGCCCACGCCCACAACGCTCTCTGCCTACGGAACCAC
Source organism: uncultured Thiotrichales bacterium (assembly GCA_903824965.1). Taxonomy (GTDB): domain Bacteria; phylum Pseudomonadota; class Gammaproteobacteria; order CAIRSR01; family CAIRSR01; genus CAIRSR01. The sequence goes on along the minus strand of CAIJYR010000106.1, from coordinate 18,847 downwards.
GAGTGTGAGTGTCGCCGTGCTGGACAATACGGGAAGCGTGTACACGACGCCGCTGACGGTCAATTTTTCTTCTGCGTGTGCCTCCACCCATAAAGCGACCTTGACCACCTCAGTGAGCACGATCAACGGAATCGCGACGGCGTCCTATTTGGATAATGGTTGTAACAACCAGAGTCCAGGCGACACCATAACCGTAACCCTCAGCAATGGTTGGTCTATGACGGGTTATCTTCCGGTCAACACACCTTCGCTCGGTTCGATTCAGTTCGTTTCGGCCGTGACAACCCCCGTGACAACGCCTGTGGTGATTACCCTGAAAGGCATGGGTGGCACCGGACGCTCGGAGACTGCGCGGGTCACGTTTCGTGTTGTGGACAATGCGGGGAATCCGGTGGGAGGCCAGACGGTCTATTTTAGCCTCAATACCTCACTCGGTGGGCTGCAATTGGGATCTTATTCAGGACTCTCTGACCCCACCACCGGCAATGTTGTTACACAGGTCATCTCAGGCACGATCAGCACCCCTGTACGTGTTACTGCGGCGATCTGCACAGGAAACACGACCAAACAGGCCGCGACCGTCAGTCCTACCGATCTTTGTAACGGATGGGGGGGTACGCCGTTGCTCTCCTCGCAGTCCGATCAACTGACGATTTCCACGGGGATTCCCTCCCAGGAAGAGGTTTCTTTGCCAGTCACGGTACACAACATTGAGGGTTTGGCATACGATGGCGTGACGACGACGTTGACCGCCATGTTGGCCGATCATTTCCGCAATCCTGTCCCCGATGGAACGGCGGTCTATTTTACGAGTGAAGGGGGTTCCGTCACGCCGTCTTGCACGACCACCACGGGCACTTGTAACGCCACCGTAACGAGTCAAAGTCTACGTCCTACGAATGGACGGGTCACGGTGTTGGCGCGTGCCATCGGAGAGGAGGCATTTACCGATGGCGCTGGGGGGGGCACTCCGAATGGAACCTGCGACAGTGCCGCAGAAATGATCGATGCCAATGGCATGCCAACGGATATGCCAGAAGCCTTTGTGGATTACAACGAAAATGGCATTCGAGACGCGAACGAGCCGTATTTCGATTTTAACGGGAATAATCAATACGACGGCCCACAGTACGACGCAACAGGGACTTTTATACCCTATATCCCACCAGGCACCCCAGGGCCGAATATAAACAATTACAGTGCTTCTTTTTACCCCTATACGCCAGGTCTCGTGGTTCCGACCGGAGCAAATCTTGGGCAGTACACCGGAGATGCGTATTATAATGGCGTACTCTGCACCGCGAATTCACCGACCAATATCTGTGGGCCAACGGGCACACCCCGATCCATCGATGTGCGTGCGAGCAATACTATTATCTTCTCTGGGTCGTATGTCGATCAGAGCAATACGGTCGCCAATCCCATGTACGCAGGTGCCGCGAGTGTCGTCAAAACCAATGGCGCTGGTGTTCCTAATCTCATTGATCTGCCGCCTTGCACGAATGCAGGGGCAGGTGCCCCCGTCACGCTGACTATCAGAATCGTCGACCTCCATGGGAACGCCATGCCAGCAGGGACAACCGTGGTTTTTTCATCCGACGGCGGTTTGATCGCAAATCCCAATTACACGATACCGGATACCACGGGTTGCCGCAGTGCTTATACGGGCTGTCCTCCCTTGGTGGGATCAACCCACTTTGGGGAAATTCCGGTGAGTATACGCAGCAACGATACCTGGTCAGCCAGCGCAGGTTGCAGCAGTGTCAATGGATCGAGTGGCACCCTGACTATCACTGTGACCACCCCAAAAGGAAACGTCTCGACCCCCACCATCCCCGTCATCGAACAGTAGCAGTGGGTGTCTGCACCTTGTAATTGTGTACGATTTCCTTGCGCTTTCTTCACGCATTGGTGTTTGACAACGTTTGGGGTGCTTTGTTACACTCGCGTTACGTTCAAGTAGTGGGATGGTCTCTGGATCGGGACATGTGTTGGAAGCAGCAGGCAAAAAACTGAAGCGGGTTGCCCCCTCAGGGGCAAGTGATGCCCTCTGTGTCGTCCCTTCTTTTTTGGGGGCGCGGATTGAGAACGATGCTGGAAAACTATCTTCCCATTTTGCTTTTCTTACTGATTGGGTTTGCTGTGGGCGTTGGTGCCCTTGCCGCTGGTTTTATTCTCGGACCACATCGACCCAACAGCGAAAAAACCGCTCCTTATGAATGTGGTTTCGAGGCTTTTGAAGACTCTCGCCTGAAGTTCGATGTCCGGTACTACCTGGTTGCCATCCTGTTCATCCTGTTCGATCTCGAAATTGCCTTTTTGTTTCCGTGGGGTGTCGCCCTGAAGCAAGTGGGTGCCTTTGGATTTTGGGCGATGGTGCTGTTCCTCGGCATCTTGGTGGTCGGCTTTGTGTACGAGTGGAAAAAGGGAGCGTTGGAATGGGAATAGAAGGAGTTTTTGAAAAAGGGTTTGTCACCACAACGGCGGACAAGGTCATTAACTGGGCGCGTACTGGTTCCATGTGGCCCGTGACTTTTGGTCTTGCATGTTGTGCCATCGAGATGATGCACGCAGGTGCTGCACGCTACGATTTGGATCGGTTCGGCATTGTGTTTCGGCCAAGCCCCCGACAGTCTGACGTGATGGTCGTGGCAGGTACCCTGACCAACAAAATGGCGCCTGCCCTCCGAAAGGTCTATGACCAAATGGCCGAACCACGTTGGGTGGTTTCGATGGGTTCGTGTGCCAATGGTGGTGGTTATTACCATTATTCCTACTCCGTAGTCAGAGGGTGTGATCGGATCGTACCTGTGGATGTGTACATCCCCGGGTGTCCTCCCACTGCCGAAGCCTTTATCTACGGGATACTGCAGTTGCAGAAGAAGATCAAGCGCACCAATACCATTGCCCGCTAAGAGGGGGAGGGGTAGGTGGTGTTTGTCTTTCACCAGAACGGGAAGCGACTTCGCCATGAATAGATTGGGCTTGGCGGAACGTCTGCGAAATCACTTCGAGGGCGTGTATACGGCGTGCGTTCAGGATCGTGAGCAATTCATCCTGACTGTGCCGAGTGAACGCTTGTTGGAGGTCGCGCAGCAACTGCGGGATGAGCCAGACCTGCGTTTCGATATGCTGGTTGATCTCTGTGGGGTAGACTACCTAACCTACGGAGAAGGGAGTTGGCAGGGCGAGCGTTTCGCCGTTGTCTACCAACTGTTGTCCCTTGCTCATAACGAGCGCGTGCGTGTGAAGGTATTCGTGGAGGGCGATCCGCCCATCGTCGATTCCGTAGTGGATCTATGGGAATCATCCAACTGGTACGAGCGCGAGGTGTTCGACTTGTACGGCATCCTGTTCGAAGGGCATCCTGATCTGCGTCGCATTCTGACCGATTATGGTTTTGTCGGCCATCCGCTCAGGAAAGACTTTCCGGTCAGTGGTCATGTGGAGATGCGCTATGACGCGCAGCGTGGCCGGGTCGTGTACCAGCCCGTGAGCATCGAGCCACGCGAGCATCCGCCCAGGGTGATCCGCAGAGACAACCGCTACGAAGGGAAAGATCTGGGGGGCCGACGGTAATTCACCATGGCAGAGATTAGAAACTATACCCTGAATTTTGGGCCTCAGCATCCCGCAGCGCATGGTGTGTTGCGTCTCATCTTGGAGATGGATGGTGAGGTGGTGCAGCGTGCGGATCCCCACATTGGACTGCTTCATCGAGGCACAGAAAAATTGGCAGAACGTCGGGCGTTTAACCAGAATATTGGTTATCTGACCCGCATGGACTACGTGTCCATGGTAGCCAACGAACACCCCTATGTTTTGGCAGTAGAGCGCCTACTCGGTATCGAGCCACCCCTGCGTGCTCAATACATTAGGGTGATGTTTGACGAGATCAGCCGGATCTTAAACCACTTGTTCTTTCTCGGAACGCATGGTCTTGATCTCGGTGCCATGACCATGTTCCTGTATACTTTCCGCGAACGCGAAGACCTGTTTGATTGCTATGAGGCGGTTTCTGGGGCGCGGATGCACACCCACTATTATCGTCCCGGGGGTGTATACCGAGACTTGCCCGATCAGATGCCTCAACACCAGTTGTCTCCTTGGACGAGTCAGAAAGACATCGATCGTCTGAACGCCAACCGAGGGGGATCGCTGCTCGATTTCCTCTGGGATTTTACCGAGCGTTTCCCTGCCTGTGTGGATGAGTACGAAACCCTCTTGACGGAGAATCGTATCTGGAAACAGCGCACCGTGGGCATCGCGGTTGTGTCTCCAGAGCGTGCGGTGCAGTTAGGGTTCACGGGAGCCATGTTGCGCGGATCAGGCGTTGAGTGGGATCTACGCAAAAAGCAGCCCTATGCGGTCTACGATCGGCTCGATTTTGACATCCCTGTGGGGATCAATGGTGATTGCTACGATCGTTACCTCGTGCGTGTCGAAGAGCTGCGCCAGTCCAATCGCATCATTCGTCAGTGCATCGATTGGCTGCGTCGCAATCCTGGCCCTGTGATGGTGGACGACCGCAAGGTGGCTCCTCCCACTCGTGAGGCCATGAAGCAGGACATGGAGTCTCTGATTCATCATTTCAAGCTGTTCTCAGAGGGATATTCCGTACCCGAGGGCGAGATCTACGTAGCGGTCGAACATCCCAAGGGGGAAATGGGTGTGTACCTCATCTCGGATGGTGCCAACAAACCGTACCGGTTTAGAACCAGAACCGCTGGGTTCGCCCATTTGGCGGCTATGAACGAATTGGTTCGTGGTCACATGTTGTCGGATGTGGTCTCAGTGGTAGGTACCATTGACATTGTGTTCGGGGAGATTGATCGGTGACGGCCAAACCAGAAATTGCCAGCCCAGCAGTGGGCGAAGTGGTCTTGTCGGCGGCGGTGCGCGAAGAGATTGACCATTGGGTGGCCAAGTACCCTCCCGAGCATAAGCAATCTGCACTCATGGCTGCGTTGCGCATTGCCCAAGAGGACAACGGCGGCTGGTTGTCTCAGGGGCATTTGAATGCGGTGGCAGAGTATCTCCAGGTTGCCCCGACCCTTGTGACTGAGGTTGCGACTTTTTATTCCATGTACGAATTGGCACCCGTGGGTCGACATAAGATCTGCGTGTGTACCAATATCTCCTGTATGTTGCGAGGTTCCGAGGAAATCATGGCCCATCTGACCGATCGACTAGGTGTTGATCCTGGCCAAACCACCCCGGATGGACGGTTTACTCTAAAGACGGTGGAGTGTCTCGGTGCGTGTGTGGGTGCGCCCATGATGCAAGTCGGGAGAACGTACCACGAACACCTGACCCCCGAACGCGTCGACCGGATCCTCGATAGCCTGGAATAGCGTCATGTACGATAACTGCAGTACCGATAGCGATCACATCTGTCTCAGCACCCTACATCTCGATCCGCCGTGGACCTTGGAGAGTTATCGCAAGGTCGGTGGGTACGAAGCGATCGAAAAGATGTTGCGTGAAAAGATCACGCCTGCGACCATCATTGCAGAACTGAAGAAAAGCCAACTCCGTGGACGTGGTGGGGCTGGCTTCCCGACGGGTATCAAATGGAGTTTCATCCCGCACTCTGCGCAGGGTCAAAAGTACATCATCTGCAATTCGGATGAGGGCGAACCGGGTACCTGCAAAGATCGCGACATCCTGCGTTTTAATCCCCATGCCGTGGTGGAAGGGATGATCATCGCGGGGTATACGATGGGCGCGACCGTCGGGTACAATTATATCCGAGGGGAATTTTGGGAACCGTATGAACGCTTTGAAGCCGCGCTTGCCGAGGCTCGGGCCGCTGGATTTCTCGGTCACAACATCCTGGGTTCGGGGGTTGATTTTGAGATACACACCCACCTAGGGGCAGGGGCTTATATCTGCGGCGAGGAAACTGCACTCCTAGAATCTTTGGAAGGCAAAAAAGGTCAGCCCCGTTTTAAGCCGCCGTTTCCAGCCCAGTATGGTCTTTATGGAAGGCCGACGACTATCAACAATGCAGAGTCGTTGGCCTGCGTTCCGAGCATCATACGCAATGGTGGGCAGTGGTTTAACTGGCGTGGCGAACCCATCTGTGGGGGTACCAAGATCTTTTCGGTCTCTGGCCACGTAGCGCACCCGGGCAACTACGAAATCTCCATGGGCACTCCCTTTCTGGAGTTGCTCGCGATGGCCGGTGGTGTTTGGAAAGGAAATCGCCTTAAGGCCGTGATTCCAGGAGGATCCTCGACCCCCGTGGTTCCTGCTGCCATGATGCGGCGGGTCACGATGGATTACGGGGGGCTTGCCAAGGTCGGTTCCATGCTGGGATCCGGCGCTGTCATTGTCATCGACGATACGGTTTGCATGGTGAAACTGTTGGCACGGCTCTCGCATTTCTATGCGGAAGAGTCTTGTGGCCAGTGTACGCCCTGCCGTGAAGGAACCGGTTGGCTTGCACGCCTCATGCACCGCATTGAACACGGCGAAGGCCGACCTGTGGATCTCGAATTGCTGGCCAATGTAGGGAGCAGAATCGAGGGTCGTACCATTTGTGCGCTGGGCGATGCTGCGGCAATGCCAGTCGCAAGCTTTCTCAAGCACTTTCGAGCAGAGTTCGAGTACCACATCGAACACAAAAAGTGCATGGTTTAAAACGCTGGGCAACGGATGGGGTTGCGATGTTAAACATCCAGATCAATGGTGTTGATGTCCAAGTCAAACATGGCACCGCGATTATCGATGCGGCGGCGGAGAGTGGGATTGTTATCCCGCGTTTTTGTTACCACAAAAAACTCTCTACCGTGGCCAGTTGTCGGATGTGTTTGGTTGAAGTAGAGAAGATGCCAAAGGCCATGCCTGCCTGCGCTACCCCCGTCGCAGAAGGGATGAAGATCCACACGAAATCTCCCAAAGCACTGAATGCACAACGCGGTGTGTTGGAGTTTTTGCTCATCAACCACCCGCTGGATTGCCCTGTGTGCGATCAGGGTGGGGATTGTCCTTTGCAGGAAGCCTCGCTTGGTTTTGGTGGTGGTGTCTCTCATTATGATTTTGATAAGCGTGTGTTGCACAACCCGGATTTCGGGCCACTCGTGGCAACCGACATGATGCGTTGCATCTTGTGCACGCGCTGTATACGCTTCAGTCGAGAGATCGCAGGCGTCGATGATATCAGCACTGCGGGGCGTGGTGAGAACATCCGCATTGCCTCTCAGACCGGTCATCCATTGACCTCCGAGCTTTCCGGCAACCTGATTGACCTTTGTCCTGTCGGGGCGCTCACGTCCAAGCCCGCCCGTTTTACGGGTCGCCCATGGGAATACCAGCACCGTTCGGCCCTTGGTCCGCATGATTCCTTTGGTTCCCACCTGCAACTGGATGTGCGCGGCACCAAGGTGATGCGCGTCGTCGCACGAGAATGTGAGGAAATCAACGAGACTTGGCTTTCCGATCGTGATCGGTTTAGCTACCAGGGTCTTTACAGCGCCGATCGCTTGACAACCCCCCGTATCCGCGAAAAGGGCATCTGGCGAGAAGTGGACTGGTCGACTGCCCTGGAGTTTGTGGCCAATGGCTTGCAACAGGTGCGCAAGACGCACGGAGCGCCAGCCTTGGGTGCCTTGGTTGCGCCAACGGCGACGCTCGAAGAAAGTTACCTGATCCAGAAGTTGATCCGCACTGCGGGCAGTCCTCACATCGATCACCGTCTGCGCCAGCGGGACTTTTCCGATCAAGCCCACGATCCTGTCTTTCCTTGGTTGGGAGGGGCGATCACCGCACTAGAACAAAAAACCGCTTTTCTTGTGGTGGGTTCGTATCTACGCAAAGAACATCCGCTGGTCAACCATCGCCTTCGCAAGGCTGTGCTGCGTGGTGCCCATGCGATGTTTCTTGATGCCGTGGATCGTGCCTATAACTACCCCACGAGCGTCTCGATGGTCGTGCCTCCGAGTGCCTGGGAGCGTTCTCTGCTCGCAGTCGCAAAGGCAGCACATGCGATCACTGGACGTGCAATCCCGACGGGTCTCGATGCCCTGTGGGAAAGCATCGAGTGCGAAGCAATACACCGCACGACCGCAGAACACCTGGTGAACGCCGCCTCCGCTGTGCTGTTGCTTGGCAATGTCGCACACGCCCATCCTCGTTTTGGTGCGCTACGGAACCTGGCGAATGCAGTGGCTGAATTGACTGGGGCATCCGTAGGGTATCTGCCGGAAGGCGCAGGGACAGTCGGTGCTTGGTTGACGGGATGTGTGCCTCACCGTGGCCCAGGTGGAAAAACCGTGACGGTGGGCCAAGACTGGCATACCATGGTCACAGGGGGCGTCAAGGGTCTGTTGATTTTGGGGGCGGAGTTGGAGCGCGATTGTGCCGACCCGTCGGCTGCCTTGAAAGGTCTGCACCAGGCCGCTTTTGTGGTGAGTCTCTCGCCCTGGGTCAGTCCCGCCCAAGAAGCCTATGCCCACGCATTGTTGCCCATTGCACCATATGCCGAGACTTCGGGTACTTATCTCAACCTGGAAGGGCGCTGGCAAAGTTTCCAGGGTGTCGTTGCCCCCTTGGGAGAGACGCGTCCCGCCTGGAAGGTGCTGCGCGTGCTGGGCAATCTGATGGATCTCAGCGGGTTTGATTATTTTTCGTCCGATCAGGTGTTGGCCGAGGCACGCGAAGCCATCGGAGAGGTGACGCCGAACAACGCGATGCCGTGCGTTGTGCCAGCAGCGATTTCCTCAGAAACACCCGCTTTGGAGCGTTTTGGGGAGGTACCTCCCTATGCACAGGATGCCTTGGTACGGCGTGCTTCTGCTTTGCAGGCCACGCCCGATGGACGTGTGCCCATCGCGGCGCGGATGCACTCGGCGACCCTGGCGGGGTGTGGCCTCATAGAAGGCGCACAGGTCTCCGTGCGGCAGGGCGAGGGGGTGGTGCGTCTTCCCATTATCGTGGATGATCGGGTAGCGAAGGGCTGTGTGTTCGTGCCAAGTGCATCGGTTGAGACGGCTGCTTTGGGGCCTGTCGTGGGTGGTGCAGTCACCGTCGTTGCGGTGTAACGGTTTTGTCTTTTATGGGGGCGTAGGGGATGTCCAATCTGATCTTAGTGATCTGGACCATCATCAAGATTATGATGGTGATGGTGCCGTTGCTGCTCTCCGTCGCATGGCTGCCCTATGCGGAGCGTAAGATCATCGGTTATATGCAGATACGCATTGGCCCTAACCGCGTGGGGCCGCGTGGTTGGTTGCAACCCATTGCAGACGCAATGAAGTTGATGTTCAAAGAGATTACTGTTCCGGCAAGTGCCAATAAGGTGCTTTTTCTGCTGTCTCCTGTGTTGTGTATTGCGGCGGCTTTGGGGGCCTGGGCTGTTATCCCGTTTTCGGACGCTCTGGTGCTTTCTAACTGCAATGTGGGATTGCTCTACGTCCTTGCCATCAGTTCGATGGGTGTGTATGGGATTATCATTGCTGGGTGGGCTTCTAACTCAAAGTATTCTTTTTTGGGTTCTATGCGTTCGACCGCCCAAATGGTCGCCTACGAAATCTCTATGGGGTTTGCTCTAGTAGGGGTGGTGGTTGGTGCGGGCAGTTTGAACCTGGGTAGCATCGTTCACGCACAGCAAGGTGGCTTGTTTCATTGGTTCTGGTTTCCGATGCTGCCGTTGCTCGTGATTTATTTTATCTCGGCAGTTGCTGAAACGAACCGTGCCCCCTTTGATGTGACCGAGGGAGAATCCGAGATTGTGGCCGGTTTTCATTTGGAATATTCTGGGATGTCCTTCGCTGTGTTTTTTCTAGCGGAGTATGCCAACATGATCCTGGTCTCCATGCTGGCGTCTCTGTTGTTCCTTGGAGGGTGGCTGTCTCCCTTTGAGGGCGTGCCAATCCTTGGGGAACCTAGTATCTTTTGGTTGCTGTTGAAAGTTTCGTTTTTCCTGTTGCTCTATTTGTGGTTCCGCGCTACCTTCCCGCGCTACCGTTACGATCAGATCATGCGGTTGGGGTGGAAAGTGTTTATACCGATCACCATAGCATGGTTGTTGTTGATCGGTGCGCTGGTGGTGACCGGGTGGGCCTGGTGGAACGTGTGAAGCAGTTCCTATCCTTTTCTGAGAGTGGCCGCATCCATGTTTGATACGATTGCTCGTTACTTAAAAAGTTTGTTCCTCCTTGAACTGCTGGGTGGGTTGGCTGTGACTGGGCGGTATTTGTTCCGTCACAAATTGACCATTCAGTATCCTGAAGCGCACACGCCCTTGTCACCGAGGTTTCGTGGTCTGCATGCGTTGCGCCGTTATCCGAATGGTGAAGAGCGTTGTATTGCCTGTAAACTGTGCGAGGCGGTTTGTCCGGCCCTTGCCATCACCATTGAGTCTGATCAGCGTGAGGATGGAACGCGCCGCACCACACGGTATGAGATTGACTTGTTTAAGTGCATTTACTGTGGTGCCTGCGAAGAATCGTGTCCGGTGGATTCGATCGTGGAGACCTCAGCGTTCGAGTATACCTTTGAGCGCTTTGGAGAGCACATCATGACCAAGTCTGACCTGCTCAAACACGGCGATCAGTATGAGCAACGCATTCGAGCGGATCGGGCAGCAGATGCCCGCTACCGGTAGGCGTAATTGGGGCTGTGTCTTTCCTGCTGAGCTGAGGTAGCCCATGGAATCTTTTTTATTTTATCTGTTCTCGACCATTCTGTTGGTGGCTGCTACCGCAGTCATCACGGTGCGTCATACCGTGCGTGCGGCGTTGTCTTTGGTGCTGGTTTTTTTTACCAGTGCTGCATTATGGGTGTTGCTGGAAGCGGAGTTTCTTGCCGTCACCCTCGTGGTGGTATACGTGGGTGCCGTGATGGTGCTGTTCCTGTTTGTGGTCATGATGATTGATACCAACACCACGGTGCTGCGGGAGGGTTTCACGAAGTACCTTCCGCTCGGAGTGCTGGTGGCAGTGACCATGGCAGCAGAAATGTTCTTGGCTCTGGGATCGCCTGGTTTCGGTGGAATGGCTGCGCCTGCGCCGCACCCGGCAAGTTATAACAACGTAGCGGAGTTGGGTTCGATTTTGTACACCCAGTATGTGTATCCCTTTGAACTCGCTTCGGTGATCCTGTTGGTCGCCATCATTGCTGCCATTGCGTTGACGTTCCGGCGGCGTCCTGGCACAAAATACCAGGATCCAGCCAGGCAGGTTTCCGTGCGTCGTGCGGATTGTGTGCGCCTTGTGCAGATGCCCGCAGCGAGGAAAACTCCTGCACCGTGAAGCTCCTTTTTGAACAACGGTGTGCTTCACGAGGCCTGTAAGGGCTGACAGCCGGGAAAGATCGGCACCTGTAACAGACGAACAGACGGCTCTCCAAAAACCGTCTACTTTCATCACCGCCCTGAAGGGCAGGATTTCTCGGAGACATTGATGATCTCACTGTCGCATTTCCTCGTTCTAGGTGCCCTGCTGTTCTGTATCAGCGTCGCAGGGATATTCTTGAACCGCAAGAATGTGATCATCCTGCTCATGTCCATTGAGTTGATGCTGCTTGCGGTGAATATGAATTTTGTAGCGTTCTCCCACTACCTGGGAGATACTGCTGGTCAGGTATTTGTGTTTTTTATCCTTACCGTTGCGGCCGCAGAGTCCGCCATTGGACTCGCGATTCTCGTGGTGATGTTCCGTAACCGACACACCATCAATGTCGATGATCTGGATTCACTCAATGGATGACCCGGTCAACATGCAGAGCATCTACCTCGCCATTGTTTTAGCTCCCCTCATTGGATCGCTGATTGCTGGCCTTTTTGGCTGGAAAGTTGGCCGCAGTGGGGCACATTGGGCCGCCAATATTGGCGTTGCCATCGCTTTCTTGCTCTCACTCGTCGTCTTCAAACAAATCATCCTTGATGGCGCTCCGTCATTCGATGGTGTCATTTACACATGGCTCGTGAGTGGCAGTGGCCTTCATCTCGACGTTGGGTTTCGTGTGGATGAATTGACCGCTATCATGTTGGTGGTGGTAACGTTCGTTTCTCTGATGGTGCATGTCTACACCATCGGCTATATGCACGATGATCCTGGTTATAACCGCTTCTTTTGCTACACCGCACTCTTTACGTTCGCCATGTTGATACTGGTGATGGCCAACAACTTCCTACAGCTCTTTTTCGGGTGGGAGGCGGTCGGGTTGATTTCTTACCTCTTGATTGGTTTCTGGTTCAAGCGGGAGAGTGCTAACTACGCAAGCCTGAAAGCGTTTCTCGCCAATCGTGTCGGCGATCTGGGCTTCCTTCTTGGGATTGCTGTCATTTATAAATATTTTGGCAGCATGGACTACAGCACGGTGTTCAAAAGTGCGCATGCCATTGTGGGGCAGACTCTTTCTGTGTGGCCTGGTACAGAGTGGTCGGTGATCACGGTCACCTGTATTTTGCTGTTTATCGGCGCGATGGGTAAATCTGCGCAAGTCCCCTTGCATGTCTGGTTGCCAGAATCCATGGAAGGCCCAACTCCTATTTCTGCCTTGATCCATGCAGCGACCATGGTGACGGCAGGTATCTTTATGGTGGCGCGTATGTCTCCTCTGTTTGAGTTCTCGGAGACTGCACTCTCAGTGGTTTTGTTGGTGGGAGCCACCACGGCATTCTTTATGGGGTTGCTTGGTCTAGTACAAAACGACATCAAGCGTGTGGTCGCTTACTCCACGTTGTCCCAACTCGGGTACATGACCGTTGCGCTTGGTGTTTCTGCCTATGCCGCAGGGATCTTTCACTTGATGACCCACGCCTTCTTCAAAGCACTGCTCTTCCTCGGTGCTGGTTCGGTCATTGTTGCCATGCACCATGAGCAGGACATGCGTCACATGGGTGGATTGCGCAAATACATGCCCATTACGTATTGGACGGTGCTGCTGGGGTCGCTGGCGTTGATCGGGTTCCCAGGATCGGCTGGGTTTTTCTCGAAAGATGCGATTATCTCTGCCGTAGAAGCCTCCAATATACCCGGCGCAAGCATTGCCTATGTTGCCGTGCTGCTTGGCGTGTTTGTGACCGCACTGTATACCTTTCGGATGTTCTTCTTGGTGTTTCACGGAGAGGGTCGCATGGATCAACACACCCGCGATCACCTGCATGAAAGCCCCTGGGTCATGACCCTTCCGTTGATCGCCTTGGCGATTCCTTCGCTGGTGGCAGGTCTGATGTGGGCGGGGCCGGTACTCTTCGATCACCCCGGCGTATTTTTCGGCCATGCGATTGTTGTACTGCCTGACCATGATGTGTTGCGGGAAATGGCGCACCATTGGCAGGGGCCTCTCTCTTTTATGGTTCACGGACTGATGGATCCTGCGTTCTGGTTGGCCATGGCTGGCTTGGCAGTGGCCTACGTATGTTACATGGTGCGTACTGACCTGCCCGACCTGGCGATTGCGAAACTCGGTGTCGTCTATACGGTACTCGTGGAAAAATATGGGTTCGACCGCTTTAATGAGTTTTTCTTCGTCGGGGGAGGGACGTTGCTTGGTCGCTTCCTTTGGCAAAAGGACGTTGCGTTGATCGATGGTGTGGTGGTCAACGGGACGGCCAATGCGGTGGCCTGGATTTCTTCCGTCGTTCGTTATGTCCAGTCTGGTTTTCTCTACCACTACGCCTTCGCCATGATCCTCGGCCTGCTCTGCTTGCTAGGCTGGTTCGTGGTCGCGTGAGCATTAGGGATTCAGGTGATATGTCTCTGCCTCTGTTGAGTCTGTTGGTTTGGGTGCCTATCGTAGGTGCCATTGGTGTCCTCTCTCTCGGCGAGCACCGCGCTCCTTTGGTGCGTCAGATTGCCCTGGGCGTGGCGGGGGTCACTTTCGTCCTGGGCCTTTCGCTCTTTATTGAGTTTGACCGAACGACCTACGCCATGCAGTTCGTTGAGGATTCCTCGTGGATTCCCACTTTCGGCATTCGCTATTCGCTCGGTGTGGATGGTATCTCGGCCCCGCTGATTTTGCTGACGACCTTCTTTACGATGCTTGTGATCGTGATGACGGGGGGGGTCATCCAGCGTCGCGTCTCCCAGTACATGGCGGCGTTTCTGGCCATGGAAGGCTTGATGATCGGTGCTTTTGCTGCCACTGACGCCATTCTCTTTTATATCTTCTGGGAGGCGATGCTCATCCCGATGTTCTTGATCATCGGTGTCTGGGGCGGGGAACGTCGTATTTATGCGACGATTAAGTTTTTCCTGTATACCTTTCTGGGCTCGGTGTTCATGTTGATTGCCCTGATCTATTTGGGCCATCTGACCGGCAGTTTCAACATTGCTAAGCTACAGGCAACCGAACACCTCGGCATGACCGCACAAACGCTCATTTTTACTGCGTTTATCCTCGCGTTCGCTGTGAAGATTCCGATGTGGCCTGTCCATACCTGGCTGCCAGAGGCCTACGGTGAGGCTCCCATCGGAGGCAGTGTCATGCTCGCCGCCGTCATGGGGAAAGTCGGCATGTACGGTGTCATGCGTATCCTGCTGCCCATTGTGCCGGATGGATGCCAGCGTTTGAGCGGATGGATGATTGTGCTCTCTCTGATCGCCGTGGTCTATATCGGACTGATTGCGATGGTACAGCGTGACATGAAACGGTTGATTGCCTACTCCTCTGTTTCACACATGGGTATTGCAACCTTGGGTGCTTTTGCGGCCTTCGCCCTCCTTGCCAATGGGGATCGGAATGCAGCGGTGCTCGGTATGGAAGGGGCGCTGGTGCAGACCGTCTCCCATGGTTTCGTGACGGGCGCGTTGTTCTTGTGTGTGGGGGTACTCTACAACCGTATTCGCTCTACGTTGGTGGCTGACTATGGTGGCGTCGCGAATACCATGCCCGTTTTCGCCACGTTGATGGTCTTGTTTGCCATGGCCAACACTGGATTGCCAGGAACGTCTGGCTTCGTTGGCGAATTCATGGTCATCCTGAGCGTGTTGCAAGCGAGCTTTTGGTATGCTTTCTGGGCAGCCAGTACACTCATCGTATCGGCCGCTTATACCCTCTGGATGATCAAACGCGTTGTCTTTGGTGCCGTAGACAATAAGGCTGTGGCAGCACTTGCTGATATAGACCCTCGCGAATTCATTGCGCTTGGCGTGTTGGCGCTGATTGTTTTGATCCTTGGCTTGTGGCCTGCACCCTTGGTAGACATGATGCGTGAATCGATCAGTCACCTTGTGGATCAGATCGGCCATTCTAAACTCTAATCCACACCCAAAGGCGAAAGTTTTGGGGTTTCTCGGAGACGCGGATGACCTTTGCGATGCTGAAACTGGCCGCTGCCAGCCCTGAGGTTCTGGTGCTCGTGGGTGCTTGCGCCATCCTGATGGTGGATGTTTTTAGGACACAGGAAAAAAACACAAAGAAAGGCGCAGAAGGTGCTGTATTGACCTATTGGCTTTCTTTGATCCTTTTGTTCTTGGGTGCTTTTGTCACCTTTCTCGGATTTGGGAAACACACAGGGCTTGCCCTCAATGGCTATTTTCTCAAAGACTCGCTGGGTGATTTGTTAAAGCTCTTTATTTATCTGGCTGCTTTCGTCACCTTTGTCTATTCCCGTGACTATTTGCGGGAACGAGGCTTGCTGACCGGTGAGTTTTTTGTCCTTGCGTTGTTTTCAGTGCTCGGTATGTTGGTGCTGGTCTCGGCGAGCAGCTTCTTGACCGTCTTTCTTGGGTTGGAGCTGATGTCTCTGCCTTTGTATGCCCTGATCGCCCTCGACCGTGACTCCGCGACCGCAAGCGAAGCCGCCATGAAGTATTTTGTCATGGGTGCCATCGCAACCGGCATGTTGTTGTATGGCATGTCCATGCTCTACGGGGCGACTGGCAGCCTGGATCTCGGCAAGGTCTCGGAAGCAGTACGCCACGGAGACCAAAAGCACATCGTGTTGGTTTTTGGCCTGGTGTTCATGGTGGTAGGGGTCGCTTTCAAACTCGGTGCTGTGCCCTTTCACATGTGGCTTCCTGACGTGTACCAGGGTTCCCCGACCCCCGTCACCCTGTTCTTGAGTGCTGCACCGAAGCTCGCTGCGTTCGCGATGCTTTTGCGTCTGTTCATGGGGGCACTCGAACCGCTCGCGGTCGAATGGCAGCAAATGCTTGCCATCCTCGCGGTCTTGTCTATGGCCGTTGGCAATGTAATCGCGGTCTCTCAAACCAACCTCAAGCGTATGTTGGGGTATTCTGCGATTGCCCATGTCGGTTTTCTGTTTCTCGGCATGTTGGCAACCAACCCGCAAGGCTACAGTGCTGCGTTGTTTTATATGATCACCTACAGCCTGATGTCCCTCGCTAGCTTTGGCGTGATCCTGTTGCTGTCCCGCCTTGGTTTTGAGGCCGATCGCGTCGAGGATTGTAAGGGCTTAGGGGAGCGCAGTCCTTGGTTTGCTGCCGTGATGGCGGTGGTCATGTTGTCGATGGCAGGTGTGCCTCCTTTCCTCGGTTTCTGGGCAAAGTGGGAGGTGCTGCGTACCGCAGTGGATGCTGGTCACGTTTCACTTGCCCTTGTCGCGGTTGCCTTCTCCGTCATCGGTGCGTGGTATTATCTGCGCGTCATCTGGTTCATGTACTTTGAGAAGGCACAAGATACCGCTCCCTTGGTGCCAACGGTGGGCATGGGCGTATTGTTGAGCGCCAATGCACTGGCCTTGCTCTATTTGGGCCTGTTTCCGAGCAGTCTTATGGCGGTGTGCGTTTTGGTGATGGGTGCGCACTGATGCGTGTGCTTGTCACGGGAGGCGCGGGTTTCATTGGTTCTGAGCTGGTGCGTCAGTTCCTCCGAGAGACTGCTTATTCTGTTATCAATCTGGACAAGCTGACCTACGCGGGCAATCTGGACTCCTTGGCAGAGGTGGCCGATAGTTCGCGTTATTGTTTTGAGCAGGTCGATTTGTGTGACTCAGTGCGGGTCACCGAGGTCTTCACAAAGCACAGACCGGATGCGGTCGTTCACCTTGCGGCTGAGTCGCATGTGGATCGATCCATTGATGGCCCGTCTGCCTTCATCCAGACCAATGTAGTTGGCACCTACTCGCTGCTAGAAGCGGCGAGGGCGTATTGGCTCACCCTTTCGCAGGACGCCAAGAGCGCATTCCGTTTTTTGCACGTCTCTACCGATGAGGTCTACGGCAGCCTAGGGGCTGAGGGTCTTTTCCGTGAAGATACCCCCTACCAGCCGCGATCCCCGTATTCCGCAAGTAAGGCAGCCTCGGATCATCTAGTCCAAGCCTGGCACCACACCTACGGTCTCCCGACCCTCATCACAAACTGCTCCAACAACTACGGCCCCTACCAATTTCCTGAAAAATTGATTCCGTTGATCATTCATCGGGCAGTGTTGGGGCAGCCTCTGCCGGTCTATGGCAAGGGCGAGAACGTCCGTGACTGGATCTATGTTGCGGATCACGTCCGTGGTGTGCGGTTGGTGTTGGAGCAGGGGCAGCCAGGCGAGACTTACAACCTCGGTGGGCGTAGCGAGCGTACCAACATCGATGTGGTACGTACCGTGTGTGCCATCCTTGATGAACTCGTTCCCGATTCCCCCCATCGGCCCCACGAACGCCTGATCACCTTCGTTGCCGATCGTCCTGGCCACGACCTGCGGTATGCCATCGATTCGACCAAAATCGAACAGACTTTGGGGTGGCGAGCACAGGAAAGCTTCTCAACTGGCTTACGCGCAACCGTCCAATGGTACTTGCAAAACCGCACCTGGACAGATCGTGTGATGTCGGGCAGCTACCGTGGTGAGCGGTTGGGGCTGGCGTAGGGACCGCAATTCACGGTGCTCACTAGCAACAAAAAAGGTTCGGCAGAAACGCCATAAAAATCTCGCACAGGGCGGGATGGGTGTCATCGACTAAAAGCATCGATTTTCTCAATGCGCCACAGCAAGCACGCCGTGCTGCTGATTTGGCATAAATGGTTGATGTGAAAGAATCCCACGCTTATTGTATAGCTCCACATATAATTCCGTGACGGCATCTGATTTCATACGCACAGATATCTCCAACAAATGTTGCTTTCCTATTAGTGCACGAAGAGTCGGATGGTTAATTTCATCATCCCTAATACGACTCAACTCATAATCAATCACACGTAGGCGCTCGGATGGTTCGGTCTCGCTTAGAAACATCTCTTTGGTTACATTCGATCGTACCACACATGGCATATCGTTCGTCTTCTCCGCTATAGCGATACTTGCGTCAAAGAAAGATGCGCTTTCCTTATAATCGCCACTATAGTAGGACATCTTTGCGAGGTAATAATTTAGCATACCACAGAGAATATTATAAGATCTCTTATCATATTCACATATGATCTGTTTCTGGTTTTGTATATCACTTTGAACTTTTAAGAGATTCTGAATGACGGCACTGATAGTATTGACCTGATCTATTGTTGAGGTGTATATCTGCTTTATTTTGCTAGCATTAAGAAGATAATAAGCAAACCCTATCGGAACGCCACGTCTGGCTAGGAGATCTTTTTGTCCAAAAATGTTCTCCCTTAATTTCAGAGCATAAGTATAGAGCTTATTGCCTTCTTGATAATCTTCTAGGGAATAACACATATTCCCAACTGCATGTACAGCCCACGAAAGATAAAAGGCAAGATCTACGTTCATTGGCTCATGCTTATCAATTTCGTTTTTTGCAAACGTACTGATCTTCACATACTCATCATATGCTTTGCTAAATTCACTCGAGGAGCACATGGAGCGAAGCGTAGTGCGACGAGCCCCGCGTAGCCGTGAGGGCCGTACGTTTTGTCGATGTCCGCAGCCGTATCGCGGGCTGAGACAAAACGTAAGGCAACCGAGCACGGCGTAAAGCCATTTG
>CAIJYR010000105.1 GCA_903824965.1 uncultured Thiotrichales bacterium | reverse complement strand
TCTGCTCAACATAGATTTACCTCACAAAAATTACCAAGAATATCTGATATTCATGTATTTAGAGAATAGTATAGCATATTCATGCGGTTGAAGCAGGAATCAAACTAGACCAGTACCCGACCGAACTAGTCGGCGAGTCGGTTCGTGATGTGCTCCGCGCAGAATCCTTTTGGTGGGAGACTTCTTTAACAGAAATCCTGCACCAGGGTGCTATTCGCAATCGAGAGGTTTACTTCAAGTCCCGCATGAACCGGCACATCCCGACACTATTCTCAGCCTCTGTCCAAAGGGCGCATGATGATACCATCGCCGGGATCGTCTGCTGCGTTCAGGATGTCAGCGAACATATCCGTTTACGTGAAGCGTTGAAGAGCAGTCATGAGAGTTTCCGAGCCATTGTTGATAAGAGTGCTGATGGTATTATCATTGTTGATCAGGATGGAATGGTGTGCTTTGCCAATGCTGTGGCAGTGCTTCTCCTCGGTCGCAACCCACAAGAGATGATCGGAATGCACTTTGGGCATCCGTTGATTGTGGATGAAGCAACGGAGGTGGATATCATACGTAAGAGTGGCGATGTAGGCATTGCAGAAATGCGTGCGGTAGAAACCAATTGGCATAGCCAGAGCGCACTCCTTGTTTCTTTACGCGATGTCACAGAGAATGTGCGACTCCGAGAGCAATTGCAACAGTTGTCCATGGAGGATCCCCTCACCGGATTGTATAATCGGCGCGGGTTTATGCTATTGGCCGAGCAGGAAATTAAATCTGCCGTGCGGGCCGACAACCACATTGAGATGTTCTTCATTGATCTGGATGGGATGAAAACGATCAATGACACGTTAGGGCACAAAGTAGGCGACCATGTGCTCATGGAAACTGCGTCCATCTTGCGAAAAGTTTTCCGGAAATCGGATTTGTTGTCTCGGCAAGGGGGCGATGAATTTCTTGCCCTTGTCACCAATAAGGAAATAGACAATGAAGAGTGGCAGAACGCCAAGCTTTTGCAACGATTGGAACATGAGGTTTCTTATCGTAATTCTCAGCCAGGACGATTATATACCCTATCTTTGAGCGTTGGCGTAGTGGTAATTGAGCCATCGCTGCACGCCGATATTGAATACTACATCCAGCAGGCTGATATCGCTATGTATCGGACAAAGAGGAACAAGAGGATGCACCGAACGCAATAGGAGCGGAGACTATGCTGATCAATTCAGCCGAACCCAAAGAGGAAGAATCCACAGACAATTGGATGATGCGCCTCTATGTTGCTGGCCAAACCCCCAAATCGCTAGCCGCCATTTCCAACATACAGCGGCTATGCAATAAATACCTGGCGGGTCGGTTCCAACTCGAGATCGTTGATCTGCTAATACATCCAGAACTGGCTGAGGGCGATAACATCATTGCTGTTCCGACACTGGTGCGTAAGCGACCCGGGCCGATCCGTAAAATTATTGGGAATATTTCTGACACAGATAAGACACTTGTTGCCCTTCAAATAGACGCAGTCTATTCTAACTAAAGTACTACCATGCCAGACAGGGAACGGAACGAGATCGCCATGCTACGCGCACGACTCGCGGAAGCGGAAGCGGCGCTTGCGGCGTTGTGTGATGGTAGTGCTGATGCGTTGGTGACCGCCAACGGAGTAATCGGTCTCATCGGTGCTGAAAAACCGTATCAAACATTCTTCTCCGCCATGAACGAGGGTGGCCTAACGCTGAATGCAGACGGTCACATCTTGCATTGCAATCCACGCCTTTCGAGCATGTTGGGCCGCGATCTTGAAACGATTCGTGGCCGCTGTTTCTCGGATTACATCACTCATAGGGATATTGCGCTGTTCAATGAATTGCTCTCCCAAGAGGGCGCTGTTTCCTGTGAGACGACCCTTATAGCGCAAGATCAGACTATGCTACCGGTGCGCCTTTCCTTACGACCAATGTACTTAGAAGCGCAGCGTTTGATTTGTCTGGTTGTTACCGATCTAACCGAACGCCTCCGGGCAGAGGAAGACATACGTCAGAAAGAAGCTAAGATGCGGGGCATTTTTCTCGCGGCCCCAGTGGGGATTGGTCTTGTTGTGAGCGGTTTACTGACGGAGGTTAATCAGAAACTATGTGATATGACTGGCTTCCATGCAGATGAATTACTAGGCCAATCGTTACGGTTACTATATCCGAACGATGAGATATTTGAATTCGTGAACCGAGAGAAATACAACCAGATCTCTGCATATGGCTTTGGAACAATTGAGGCACACTTCAAACATAAGAATGGCGCAGTTTTTCATGTGTTACTCTCCAGCGCCCCACTGATCCCTGGGAACCGTGCTGCCGGATTGGCCTTTACCGCTTTAGATATTTCCGAACGAAAACTTGCTGAAGAGGTATTGCAACGTGCTGCGATAGTCTTCAACAATAGCCAGGAAGGTATTTTGATCTGCGATGGTCATAATCGCATACTTGATGTCAACCCTTCCTTCTGTCGGATCAGCGGCTATCCTCGTGAAGAGGTGATTGGGAAAAACCCGAGAATCCTTAGGTCAGGACTGCATGATGATGACTTCTATAGGTGGATGTGGCAATCTCTCACAAAAGACAATGCCTGGCGGGGTGAGATATGGGATCGGCGCAAGAATGGTGAAGTTTACGCAGAGCTGCTGTCGATTGATGTTACTCGCGATGAGAAGACAGGTGCGGCAGTAAATTACGTAGGCGTATTTTCTGACATTACTAAGCTCAAGGAGTACGAAAAGGAGATCGATCGGATCGCTCATTACGACCCGTTGACGGGCACTCCCAATCGACGCCTGTTGGCGGATCGCCTGGAGAATTCTCTTGGGCGCGCACGTCGTAACACAAAATCCGTAGCGATCGGCTATCTTGATCTAGATGACTTCAAGTCTATTAATGATTCTCATGGTCACGAACAAGGAGATCAGCTACTACTTAAAGTATCGCAGCGGCTTTCAGGATTGATGCGTTCTGGTGACACCCTGTCTCGGATCAGTGGCGATGATTTCGTTATGCTATTAAACGATTTAGATCAGGATCATGAGTGTGTACGGATATTAGATCGCGTTCTTACGACGGTCTCGGAACCGATACTGATCAACGGTACCACACATGCGCTCACAGCCAGCATCGGGGTCACCATATTCCCTTGCGACGATACGGATGCTGATACTTTGCTCCGCCACGCCAATCAAGCAATGATCAACGCTAAGGAAGCCGGAAGAAATCGCTTTCATCTATATGACCCAGAATACAATCGACAAGTAAAGGCCCAACGTGATGCGTTGCGGCGCCTTACTGAGGCGCTTGACCGGGATGAACTCACGCTCCATTACCAACCAAAGGTCAATATGCTGACGAGGGAGGTGGTTGGTGCAGAGGCATTGATCCGCTGGCAGCATCCAGAACGCGGTCTGCTGGCACCAGGAGAGTTCTTACATTTACTAGACGGTGTGAGTCTGGAAATCTCCGTTGGTGAATGGGTCATCGAGAACGCACTCAAACAAATTGCCGCGTGGCGTTCAGTTGGACTCCTGTTGGCCGTCAGCGTCAACATCAGCCCCAATCATTTGCGGCGCGAGGACTTCGTCGAACGACTACAGGCTATACTCGCTAGGTACCCAGAAGTACCACCCGCCACTCTTGAGCTGGAAATCGTAGAATCCTCCGCCATTGGTGATTTGGCACGCGCAGCAAGGACAATGTCAGCCTGCTTGGAATTGGGTGTGCATTTTTCGCTGGATGATTTTGGTACTGGCTATTCTTCTCTAACCCACCTTCGGAAACTGCCTGTTAAAACCCTTAAGATCGATCAGAGCTTTGTGCGCGACATGCTGGACGATGCCGAGGCGTTTGGCATCGTTGAGAACGTGGTGCACCTTGCTAAGGTATTTAACCGTTCGGTTATCGCTGAGGGAGTGGAGACCACGGAACACAGCAGGTTACTGATTCTCATGGATTGCCACCTGGCGCAAGGTTACGGGATTTCTCGTCCGCTCCCGCCAGCTCACATGATCGAGTGGGTAGCGAGTTGGCAGCTCACCTAGAGTAACGTGTACAACGGGTGACGATAGTCAGGTAACAACATTCGTCAATGTGAACTAATTCTCAATACGCACGTCTTTTGGTACGGTGAAATAAAAGGTGCTGCCAACTCCCAGCGCCGATTCCATCCAAATCCGCCCACCGTGACGTTCGACAATGCGTTTACATAACGCAAGCCCGATGCCCGTTCCTTCATAAACGGAACGGGCGTGGAGTTTCTGGAAAATAACAAAAATCCGATCCGCATACTGCGCATCAATACCGATCCCATTATCACGCACCGAGAAAAGCCACTCTCCTCCTGTTTGGCAGCAGGAAACATGAACTGCGGGAGGTCGGTCAGAATGGAATTTGATAGCGTTACCAAGCAAATTCTGGAATACCTGAACCAATTGTCCCTCATCAGCCACAACGGTTGGCAGGGAATCCCAAGTGATAGTTGCCCCTTTTTCGTCGATAAGGCACCCTAGGTAGCGCAACGAGCGATTCAGGACAGTCTCGGTGTTAACGTGAGACAAGGGTTCGTTCTGGCTACCCACGCGAGCATAGGACAGCAGGCTTTCGATCAGCGCGTCCATTTGCCTAACGCCGTCTACCACGTAGCTGATGTACTGAGTGGCCTTGTCATCTATCTTTCCAGAGTAACGTTTTTCCAGCAATTGCACAAAGCCCGCCACAATGCGCAGAGGCTCCTTAAGATCATGAGAAGCTACATAGGCAAACTGTTGCAAATCCCAGTTGGAGCGTTCCAGCTCCCGAGTTCGCTGCGCCACTCGATCTTCCAATACTTGATTCATATTTTGCAAATGCATCTCCATAATCTTGTGCGCAGTTACATCCTGAACGGTTCCCATGATGCGATCCAGGTGCCCCTCTTTATCTAGGATTAATATCCCCCGTTGATGCACATACGCCTTTGTACCGTCGGGACGCAGGATGCGATGCTCAATATCATAGGGTGGGTGAGGAGCCATAAGGGTTGTCTGGATGGCCTTTTCCAGCAGCGGGCGATCCTGAGGATCCGCCACATCAAGCAGTTCCTCAAAGGTGGTAATCCGCGCTAGTGGGTCACGTCCAAAAATGTAGTAAAGCTCAGAAGAACACTCCAGATGATCTGTACCCAGATCCCAGACCCACTTCGGCACTGGTCTAGTTTGATTCGGTTTGTAACTTGTTGATTCTTCCTGGTGCATTAGATGTTTTTCTGGAGCATTAGAATCTGTTCCCAAGAGAAGCCATTTTCTATAACACCTAAGGCAACTGCGGTGATTTGTTTTATTGTGAAGTGTACTCTGATAAAATTGTGAACAATCCAAAAACAATTCAGAACTCTTTGTAG
>CAIJYR010000104.1 GCA_903824965.1 uncultured Thiotrichales bacterium | reverse complement strand
GTCAACCCCAGGCTTGCTTTCACAAGCCTCCGCCTAAAGGCGGGGGTGGTTGACAGTGCACATTATAAATAGGCACGGGAACAACGCAACCGATTCTTTTAGGCTAACGGACGTCAGCGTTCGTCAACCCATGCACACAGGAGATAGCTCTCCAGTGAGGGGGAATCTCCCAATGGTTACAGCAAGCTGTAACCGCATAAGATGTAGGGTAAGAAATTGGTTATCGCTTTACTCCACAAAGGATTACTTGTGGAAACCACTAACACCTTTCCTATGCCGTACCGCAGAGCTTCCTATAAAACCAAATGGGTGTCAACACCCTGTGAACAGAGAAGACGGATTGGCTGGGCGTCTCTGTTAGGGGTAGGAAACAAACGTCAACAAATCAGGTACTATGCAACGAGCCCACGGATGCAATGATCGTGGGCTTGATGTGGTAAATTAGCTTTCCCATCCACGCGATTCGTCACGACAGCGGTCTGGCTCATCGTAGTCAGGAGTGTGTACGACTTACCCTATGGCCACCAAACCAACCCCCACGCCCGCAGGAAAAGCACAAACACCTGCGCCCATTGCGACGATCGGGCGTTTCCAGATAGTACGTGAACTCGGCAAAGGTTCACAGGGAATCGTATACCTGGCGCAAGACCCGCAACTGCAACGCAACGTGGCGATTAAGACCCTGCGTGTTCAGTTTTCGCAGCTAAAAGATCAGCAAACGATGCTCTTGCAGGAGGCACGCACAGTGGGTCGGTTGACCCACCCGAACATTGTTCCCATCTATGAAGTGGGGGAGTTTGAAGGGCGGCCTTATCTTGTTTTTGAGTTTGTGGATGGTGTATCGCTTAAGGAATACCTAAAGACACGTGGGCCTCTGTCGACTTTCGACAGTTTGGGGCTGATTGTCCATGTACTGAATGGAATCTCCAATGCCCACGAAAATCGCATTGTGCATGGTGATTTGAGTCCGCACAACATTATTGTCGACAAGAATGGTACTCCGCGCATCATGGATTTCGGCATCGCGCGATTCATTGGCTCTAGACAAGATCCAACGCTTGGCATGTGGGGTTCGTTGGCCTACATGTCACCTGAGCATTTTAACAACAGTCCATTGACTGAGAAATCAGATATCTTTGCGATTGGTCTCATTTTGTTCGAGATGCTGATTAACCAGATTGTTGTCCAAGCGGACAATGATTTTGCCATCATCAATGCTATCTCCAATCACCCGATGGAACCGCCATCGGTACGGAATCATGCGGTAGATCCGTCGATTGATGGTGTTGTGATGAGGGCGCTGGAGAAGGATCCGAATGCGCGTTACGCAAATGCTATAGAAATGCGCAAGGCTATTGAGGAATATCTCCGTTCAGAACAGAAGCAAACCGAAGGTCCGGAGGGCATCCCCACCAACAGCAAACAGAGTGCGCTGGATTTCTTGATGCGTCGTATGCGATTCAAGATGGACTTTCCTGCACTTTCGCATCACATTATGGAGATTAGTAGAAGCGCGACGAAGCTCGATCAAACCTCGGCAGCGGATCTTGCCAATGTGATTCTGAAAGATTACGGTCTCACAACCAAATTGTTGAAACTGGTCAATTCTCCATTGTATCGTCGTTCTGCAACACGCATTAGTACGATCTCACGTGCGGTGACGCTTCTTGGTTTTGAACAGGTACGCACCGCTGCACTTGGCTTGATGTTGATGGAGCATGTTCGCAATGGAGAACAGCGTGAAGAACTCCGAGATGGCGTAATTTCCGGCTTTCTGAATGGCGTGATTGGCAAGGACCTGGCGGAAAAGATTCGGTTCAAGGAACCCGAAGAAGCGTTTATCTGCGCCATGTTCCATAATCTGGGTCGTCTGCTGGCCATTTACTATTTCCCAGAGGAATACAAAGAGATCAAAAAACTGGTTGAAAGAAAAGGCATCAGTGAGACAACCGCTGCACACTCAGTATTAGGCCTTAGCTATGAAGACATCGGGGAGGGTATTTCAAAGGCCTGGCAGTTTCCAGAAAAGATCACCCAGAGCATGTCGTCTTTACCAGACGGAAAGGCTGCGAAACCTTCGACGGAATCGGACATATTGCGTCTTCTGTCCAACTTTTCTAGTGAGTTGAGTGCTGCGGCAACCGGCGCAGAGGAGAAACGAAACGAACACTTTAAAGACATTGTGACTCGTTTTGGTGGCGTACTGCCAGTGACGATGAAGAATATTCCTGGACTCCTCCAAACCTCATTGAGCAATGTACGAAAATACGCAGATGCACTCAATATCCGCCTAGACAGTAGTTCTTATTTTAAACGATTAAACAATGCTGTCTCGAACACGTCCTCAGACCTCTCCGGTAGCACGGTTACAACGATGGCTGGCACACTCGCCATGCCTGCCGCTGTCCCTGTTTCTGATATCAGGGCGCTCTATGCCGATGCAAATGCACAAGGAGAAATGTCACGTTCTCAGGAAGAAAACCCAGAGCGGATTATGCAGGACAGTATCCAGGAAATATCCAATGCACTGCTAGAAGAATTCAATCTGAACGAGATTTTGATCACCATTCTGGAGACTATCTACCGAGGCTTCGGATTCTCACACGTTTTATTCTGTGTACTCGACAAGAACAGAGTCACAGTCAATGTTCGCTTTGGCTTTGGAAACGAAATTGAAGAAATTACGCGAGGGATGCGTATTTCCTTGAAAGACAAACCTGACATTTTTACGCTTGCAATCACCAAGGGGCGCGATATCATCGTACACGATGTCGATGACCAATCGTTCGCTGGTTTTATCCCGCTTTGGTTCAAAAGGTTGATTCAGGCACGCAGTGTGTTGCTGTATCCCATCATGGTCAACGGCAATCCCATAGGACTCATTTATGCCGATCATGAGCAAGACGGGGCATTACGACCGAATGCACCCCTCACACTGCTCAAGACACTACGCAACCAGGCGGTGATGGCCATTAAGCAAAAAGCCTCTCGTTAGCACTCACAGAGGATTGCTCGTACCTCTCCTGAACTACTTGCGTTCTTGTGCGTCCGAAACTGACAGGTCTTGTGTTTGGTTGTTCTCCTCTATACAATCCACCACCCAAGCGGCTCCTGGCGTAGCATGGCCGTGCTACGCCTTGTGAGCTGCTTGTCGTGCCCCAAAATCCTTCTCAATCATGCGGGATTCTGGGTGCTGTGGGTGGGCGCCCCCTATGCTTCCTGCTGGCTGTTGGCATCGGCGGGTGGGGGGTGTTTTCGTTCTTTCAGAGGAATGTAGCCTGTACGAGGTAGAGCGATGCACACGATTAGTATCGAAATGCTGTCTGGTCTCTATGCCAGTGCAGAAGTCAGCGTTGGCATGATGCTGGCTGCCGCATGCTTGGGATCTGCCATTGGCTGGGGGTTGATTTGTGCAAAAACCCTGGAAGGAATCACACGCCAGCCCGAGATGGCCCCCGCACTGATGGTCAAGATGTTTGTTTTTGCGGGACTTATGGAGTCGTTTCCGTTCATTGTCCTCGCATTTGCCATGTGGTTTTTGTTCGCAAATCCTTTTGTTGGTGCGTTTCAGAAGGCTGCAGAAACGTTGTCTTAGTGTGCCCGAAGGATCGGGTGCAAAACACGCTTTGCTTTTTCCGCCAGTTGAGTCAACCGATCGGGAACCTTTTCGCAGCCAACAAGCTCCGAACAACTCCATGACGCTTGCCCTTGGCTGAGTTGTCGTAGATCGACTACGGCACAGACAGACAGGAAACTTTCTGTGCAGACGCATTGCTCTAAGAGAAGGACGAGTGCATGGTCAGGCAGAGGCCTTCGGATCAGGTTTCTGCTTGACCCTCTGCTTCGTACGCCAACGCCACCCTTCGCCGATTCCATTAAAATTTCTTTGGCCGTTTCACAGGGTCACACATCCCTTCTTGTCTTTTTGAATGGCTTTGATCTTTTTCGTCTATATAATCCGACGTATAATCGCCCGTGTATCTGTCTATCGATAGGGTAATATAGCGACCAAATTCGGGAACAATAGAATGTAACTCGACGTGCTCATCATCAGCATTGACTATCTTGTACTGGAATCCAGTTAGCCCCCCTTTTGCCTTCATAGAGGACAGGTCAACATAGAGCAGCGTGACTGTCCCCTCGTGACTGGCACACCTCAAGTGAACCTCCTCTGCGGGTACGCTTGTTGTATACGCTAAAAACAGGGAAAGCACGGCTACAAGAAAACGTATCACAGGCATTGATCACCACCCGATATACAGAAGGCCGCGTAGGGGTAGCGAGTTTTTGCGCCATGGTACCACGAAAGCACCCACTTTCCCCTACAAAATTAATTCCTATTCTTTGCTTCTATAGGCTAATCGACACAAAGATCAGCCAAGCGCAGCAATTGCGGCGGCTGCAGCACCCACAAACGGATTGGCAAAGATGAACCACATTACGATCGCAAGCCCGATAAAGGGGAAAGACTCCATCAATCCTGCAGTAATAAACATCTGTAATTGTAATGACGCTTTTAATTCCGGTTGACGAGTGATCCCTTCCATAAACTTCGAACAAATCAACGCCCAACCCAAGGCCGATCCAAACACCGACGCAGCTAGGATGAGGCCGCTAGCATCAGCGGTGGCAGTGATAATGCTGGTTAGCATTTGAGGATTCATCAATGTCTCCGAGAAACCCTGCCCTTCAGGGCGGGGGTGAAAGGAAACGGTTTTGGATAACCGTCCGTTAAAAGCAGCCCTTACGGGCCTAGTGACACACACCTCTCAGTACCGATTGGTGTAGCTCCCCTCGCCAAGGTTGCAACGCAGCGTATTGCAGCAAACCGTTTCGTGGTCACCCGAACCTTGTCTGTGCCCCTGCCGCTTTCAGTGCCTGGAGCTGAGGAAGCGCCCCAGGGGGCAAGTCTTGTACTTCGTTGCAACAGCGTCCGGATCATTTGGAAACCAAGCAAGGTTAGTCAACCTATAAGACCGCTGTCACACGTTCCCGATCGTAGCGCGGAAGCCTGCGACAGTCAAACCATCCAGAAGTTCAGTCTTACCCGATAAAGTTTATTTATACGTTGTACACCTGCTTGCGCTGGTGATAAATATCCCATAGGGGATGCAAGCAACGGATGCAGATCATACTGAACCGTACTGGCCAGCATCTTGCATCAGATTATAAACTAATGATATTTATCGTATCGTTGGCCATCCGTGCCTCCTTAGCATCCTGAGCTTATGCGGTATCCATCGATTCTGTGCAAAGAAAGTCCTGGCCGAGACCTGCCTGGTACGCTGAACCGCTTGCCGATTTTCGCATAGGTACTGCCTCTTGCACCAGATTTCCTTCAGGCAGTGCCAATAGATCCCTGTCCAGACCCTGAGATCACGCTTCACAAGGCTCAACAAGAGACCTTCTGCAACGAGCAGCAACAGGTGCAAGGGTAGGATCCAGAAGATCCATGCCGCTGGATAGCACAGTATCATGACAAACGTTTTGTTGCGTTCGCTGAGTGCGCGTCTTTTGAGGGTGGTCTGTAATCGGTTGTGCGTCACTGCACCACCGCCTAGGCTCTTCCCAACCCAGTGTCGAAATCCAGAAACCGCCACTGCTTCTACAGGATACCCACGAAGCCTCGCATGACAACAGAGAAACATGTCCTCGGCCAGGGTATCAAACCAGACAGGGAAACCACCCAAGGTCTGCCAAAGCGTTTGTGGTAGCCACAAACAGGCGCCTATGATCATCCCGACGGGTTGTGAACGCTGTTCCAGATTGGGCAAGGGATTCAGAAAGGGATCCAGAAAGCTCCCAACATCGATCAGCCTGCCCGTTTCACGGTGGTATTGTGGCAATCCTAGGATGCCCATCGTGGATTGTTGTTGCGCGTAGTCATACAGTGTCTGCAACGCATCGGGATACAATTCAGCATCATTGTTTAATAATAAAAGAAAGGTACCACGCGCCACGTCCACCATGCGGTTGTTGCTGACACAAAAGCCAACATTGACCGGACTGACGAGAAACCTCACACTGGGATACTGCTGCTGTACTTCCTCCAGAGAACCATCGGTGGAAGCATCGTCATGCACGATGATTTCTATTGGAAAATCCGCCTGCTGTTGCAGTACAGAATCCAGACAGGCTTTCAGAAGGTCTCTGCCGTTGAAATGGGCAATACAGACAGAGCACACCGGAGGCGTGTTGGTTACGGCGCAGTTCTCTGGAACCATTGCCATGTTTGTGTAAGTCCTTTGATCAAATCTGTGCGCGGGGACCACGGATGATCTCTGCGTATTTTGGAGCACTCCAATACTACCCGTCTGACATCGACCCTACGCGCTGGCTGGTACTGCCGCAGGATGGGCAAGTCGGTCACTTGTTCTATCAAACCACACAATTGATTCAGGGTTGTGCCCTTTTCAGAACCTACATTGTAAATCCGCACCTGCTGCGTGCTTTGTGTCGGCTGATGATCCAGTAACTGGATCAACAGATCCAGAAAGTCATCGATGTATAAATAATCTCGCACTTGTTCTCCATCCCCCCAGATAGACAGCGGCTGATGCAGACGCAGGTGTTGGAAAATCGTTGCTACAATGCCAAAACCAGTACGATAGCATTGTCCTGGCCCGTAGAAATTGGAGGGCCGAAGAATAGTGATAGGGCGTTCTGTCTGTTGTGCAAAAGCAAGCATAAAGTGCTCTACGGCGGCCTTGCCTGCACCATAATAAGAAACAGGATTGAGGGGAGTATCCTCCTGGAGCATAGCAGCGTCCTGATTCCCGTAGACCGTTCCTCCTGAAGAGATATACAGCAGGCCCACCGAGGGATGTTGCTCTAAGGCTTCTAGAAATCGCAGGGTAGGCAGTAGGTTGTTGATCTCATAGCTTGGTTGGGATGCAGAAGACCCAGGGGTAGAATCACACGCAAGATGAATTACAATCTTAGACTTTGGCAACAACGCATGTAACAAATTCATATTGTCCAAAGAGTCTCGATAGCATTCTATCCTTGCGCTCTTTGGCAAGAGATGCGCATTCCTGGCAATGACATACACCTCACGCTGTAGGGGTTCGAGTCGTTTGAGCAACTGCCGCCCGACAAACCCGGTTCCCCCCAACAATAAAAGACCCTGTGGCTGCATCTTACTAAATCTCCCCGTAACTGCTCAGGACGAATTGGATCGCAAGCCAATGGATAGACGAGATTCTGACCTTCAGATTGCCCCTCCCCGCGAGGGGAGGATGCTGTTTTTGACTTGTTTCTGACTGATCTTTGATATACTTTTGATTTGTTTTTGACTGATCTTTGATCTATAGCAAACGCCAGATAAAAGGATGACAAGTCAAAAGATCAACCTCTCCCCAAACCCCTCTCCAACTCATCGGAGAGGGGCTTACGCTGAAAACCAGATAACCATTTTATGCTGCGCTTGCTATACCAGCTTCTGGTAGGCGCTACGATAGCGCCCCGCACAATCCTCCCAGGTGCCCATCTGTTCTTTCACAAACGCACGCGCTTGCCGTGCAATATCTTCATTCGCCTGCCTTTCGGATAACCAACGAATGCCTTCATGGAAAAAATCGGCCGAAGGGGCCAACCAACCCGTCTTACGATGGGCAATCACGTCTGTATGGGCAGGCAAGGGCGAAGCCAAAACAGGCACGCCTGCTGCCATCGCCTCTAACACCACTTGTGGACGGCCTTCGTTGTGTTGGCTCAGTGTAATCAGACCCGTCGCTTGCGGAAACCACTGTTCCTGGAGTGCTTGGGGGTGTGTCGCACCATGGTAGTGTACCCAAGCAGGGATCGGGAGGGAGTCTTGCCTCGGCCCAAATAAATGCAGCTCCTGGACACCCGAAGAAAAAAGCGACTCACCCCACGCAAACAAAGGGCCGATTTTTGGGGCGGTGATGCGAGAGACGACCAACCATCGACTTGGACGTTCCGAAGACCACTGCCTTTGTACAGCATACCATTTCTCGTCAATGCCAAAAGAAATCGGTGCAATTTCGGCGACCTCCCCAAAGTGCTCTTTGAGTATCATCGTCATCCATTCTGCATTGGGTGCCAGCATACAGCGTCGTTGTTGGAAGGTTTTCCGCAAGAGCCATGACATCCCTGGCAAGCGCAACAAACCGAGGTCGCTTCCTAAGACCGTAATGAGTGCGGGTTGTTTGGTTTTCGTACACAACAAGGGCAAAGCATTCTGCAACCAGTTGACATGAAACAACGCAACGTCGGGAGAACGCCGATATACGTTACGTAATAACCATAATAATCCAACGGGCGAGGTTATTCGCGCCAGCCCTTTTCCCTTTCGCAACACCTGTGCGATGCCCCCTTGTTCTAGCAATTGTGTCAACCAACGGGCTTCTTCGGGTAAACACGCATCCCTCACCAACGGGGGTAGAACGCCCGGGGGTGCCCACAAGCTTACTTGGAGGAAGGGATCAGCCGCCAGCGCATTGACCATGTCTCGAATGAATACACCACGCCAATCGGTTGCACTTCTTGGGTAGGAGGTGCTGGTCATGAGGATGGGTAGGGAGGAAGGCATAAAACTTCACCCTTCAAGGTGCGAGCGAAGCCAATGTCTGCTCAACATGCCCCGATGGGGCGCGAGAAAGATCGAAAGCAAGAGCAATACGCCTGCGGTGAGCACAATGGCTGGCCCCGAAGGAAGGGTGGCGTGGTACGAGAGTAACAGTCCAAAATAACTGGCAGCGAAGGCAATCAGCAGGGAAACGCCGATCATCCCTCCCAAAGTACGTGCCCAAAGGCGTGCGGTGGCGGCCGGGAGCATCATCAGGCCCACGGCCATGAGCGTGCCCAATGCCTGAAACCCACCCACCAGGTTTAGCACCACCAGCGCCAGAAACACCATATGAACCCAAGGCCCACAACCACTCACAGCACGCAAAAACGTGGGGTCAAAGCACTCGATCACCAAAGGTCGACGAATGAACATCAGCATTGGCGGTGTCATGGCTGCGATGCCGCCCAACAGCAGGAGGGCGCTGTCATCCAGCGCAAGCACAGTACCAAACAGGACGTGCAGCAGATCGACGTTGTTCCCTTTAAGGGAGACCAAGATGACCCCCACCGCAAGCGAAATGAGGTAAAAAGCGGCAAGGCTTGCGTCTTCGCGCAGAATGGTCGTGCGTGTTGTCATCCCAGCGGCGAGCGCCACAGCGAGGCCCGCGACGAGTCCTCCGAGGCTCAGCATAGGCACAGACATCCCCGCGAGCAGAAAACCCACCGCTACCCCTGGCAGAATGGCGTGAGACATGGCATCCCCCATGAGGCTCATGCGCCGCAAGAGCAGAAACACCCCGATGGGTGCACACCCAAGCGCCACGAACAGACATCCCAGTAGGGCACGTCGCATGAAAGAAAACTCGACGAACGGCTGAATGGTTGCCTCCCGGAGGGTCATGGCCGCGCCTGCGTGCGGGGGAGCGTGCGTCCACAGACGTGTGCTTGTTCGTTCCAGGCTTCTTGGAGAGCCTGTGCGCGTTCCAGAGCGGCAGGGGTAAGGGTTTCGGCGGTTGATCCCCATGCAACGGTTTCGCGGGCGATCAGCAAGGTTTCTGGGAAATGACGGCGTACCAACTCGAAGTCGTGGAGTACCGCAAGCACCGTTCGTCCTTCCTGATGGAGACGTTCTAACACGGCCAAAAGATCTTCCGTGGTGCGATGATCAATCGCGGTAAAAGGCTCGTCCAAGAGGATCACGGGCGCGTCCTGGAGAATGACCCGTGCAAAGAGCATCCGTTGGAATTGGCCGCCAGATAGCGAACCGATTTCACGCCGAGCAAGACCCGCAAGCCCCACAATGGAAAGCGCTTCTTGCACACGCTGGTGCAATGTGGTGGTCAGGGGCCGCCAGATCCCGAGGATGCGCCACAAGCCAAGGGCGACCACTTCCGCGACGGTCATGGGAAAATCTCGTTCGAGTTCCGCTTGTTGGGGGAGATAGGCCGCCTGGCGAGGCGTAGCATTGTGCCATTCGACGTGTCCAGCGAGGGGACGCAGGAATCCCATGATCCCCTTGAGGAGGGTTGATTTTCCTGCACCGTTTGGGCCTACCACGGCGGTTAGGCTGCCTGTGGCGAAATGGCCCGACACATGGTGTACGGCTGGATGGCGCTCATATCCGAGCGTCAGATCATGGAGAGAGAGGGCGGCCGCTCGATCGGTTGTCATCTTTGACTTTCAGCGTGCCCCTCTCCTGAAAGGAGAGGGGGGGGGCAGGGAGAGGTAGTCTTTTGGTTTTGATTGAATTTTTATCAGTCAAAAACAAGTCAAACACAGCCTTCACCCCATCAAAAAACCCCTCCCATCGAGGGGATTGTTTATGATAAAGTCAAGAACTTTATCACTGTGCCTAAGCAGTTACCTACGATCCTTCATTGTCTAAACGAAGTTCGACGTAGGCTTCTTCGCGTAACCGACGCAACCACGCATCCAATTCTTCCTCAGTTTTACGGGTGCGAATGGCTTCTGTGGCATTGGCGCGTACTTTTCCTTGGGCATCGTTTTGTTGACGACGCTCAAGCACTTGGACAATGTGCCAGCCAAAAGAAGTTTTAAAGGGTTCTGAAATGGCAGTGGGGGCCAAATCGTTCATGACGTGTTCAAACTCAGGGACAAGATCACCCGGATTCACCCAGCCCAAGGAGCCTTTGTTGGCGGCGCTGACTGTGTCTTCGGAATTGGATCGTGCCAGTTCACCGAAATTGTCTCCCCCTTGAATACGGGTTCGCAACTGGGTTAAACGGGTACGTGCTTCATCGTCAGTGACATTTTCACTCGTTTTGATGAGAATATGCCGTGCCAAGGTTTGTGTGATGGTGGCTTCGCTTTGATTCCGGTAGTCAACCAGTTGCACAATGTGAAAACCAGAAGGGCCACGCAGTGGGCCTGCCAGATCTCCTTTGTGCATACCAAACACGAGGTTTGCAAATAACGATGGGATTTGACCTGCTCGCCGCCAACCCAAATCACCGCCTTCTAGGGCATCACGTGCGTTCGACTCATTGAGAGCCAGGGTGCGGAAATCTTCACCGGCGTGTAGACGTACCAAAAGTGCATCTGCCTTTGCACGAGCGGTTTGAATTTGTTCTGGTGTTGCGCCATCGGGAATCCCGACGAGAATTTGTGCGAGTTTCCACTCACCGGCCTCTTGGTCGGCATCGCCCCCCTGGGAGTGCATACTTGCCAGGAAATCATTGACTTCTTGATCCGTCACGGTGACGTGGTTCGAGACCTCCCGCTGGTGCAACCGTCCGATGATGATTTGATCTCGAATGTCCTCGCGGAATCGATCAAAATGGTAGCCCTCGTGTTCTAGAGCGACACGAAAATTCGCAAGGGAAAGATGGTTGCGTTCGGCGATACTGCTCAGTGCCGAAGCAAGTGTTTCATCATCTACTTTAATGCCACTTTGCGCAGCAAGTTGCAATTGGACATGTTGGAGGATCAAACGTTCCAGCACCTGCCGCTCAAGAATCGCTTGTGCCGGAATATTTGCTTTCTGTTGCTGGAGTTGATCCGTGATGGTGCGTATGGCCTCGTTCAATTCTGTGCGAACAATAACATTGTCGTCTACAATGGCGACAATGTGGTTGATATCATTCGCTGCAAGGACAGGCTGGGTACAAGAAACAAGGGCAATGGCCAGTGCGATCAAAAAATCTTTCATCGGAGTCTCCGAGAACGTGGGGTCATGTATAAAGACATAGGCATCTAGGGCTGCGTGTTTCCAAAAATATCCGATCCATATCCAAGAATGCTGTTGGTCAGCAATGGATCCGATTTTTCGCCAATACTGGCCAGTCCCTTTAGTTCAAATTGGATCATCACAGCGTTTGCAGGCGCTGCGTTGGGTAGGCTCACGTAGCGACGTGCGATCACTTGCATCGCCCAGCAGCATTTTTCGTATCGCACCCCAAGAAAGGATTCCATGGTCTGGCTGTCCTTGAGTGAATAATTCCAACGTCCGACCACTCTCCACTGGTGCGCGATCGGCCACACAAAAGATACATCGGTTTGGTTCATCAGATCACGACGCTTGTCCAATGCAAGATTAACAATGTGATCATGATCGGACTGGTAACGCAAACGTATAAAGCGCCGTTCTGGTTGACCGTTTTGCTGACTCCATTCCAGTGTGCTACTCGCTGTGATGTGTTTGCCTAGATGAGCGCCTACTTCTGCCATGGTGTCGGAGCGACTGGTGGAACCGCCATCGTTCGTTGCCGTGGCTGCGTTGTTGGATCCGTACCCAAGCGTGACCTGGCGATTCTGGAAATAGATTACCTGACCGAGACTCCCATACAGCAGCTGAGCACCATTGTTGCCATCTAAGAAACGGCTGGTGGCTGCCAATGCGATCTGGTTGGCATCCCCGATTCGATCGGGGCCACTGAATCGATTCTCTCGAAACAGTTGCCCAAAATCGAAATCGAGCAGGGTTGTGTCGAAAATAGGAAAATTCTGTTGGTTCTGGTAAGGAACGTAGAGATAATAGATCCTTGGCTCCAATGTTTGCACGAGAGAACGGCTTCCAAATGTAAAATGGCGTTCCAGAAACAACCCCGCGTCTGCAGAAAACATCGGCACAGTCAGACTTGGAGTGGATGGTAATCCAGGCGCAACGTTGGCGAGTGCATAGTCCACGTGGTGTATCGTCAGTCGTGGTGTGAAGAATCCGCTCAGCCCAACGATGGGATAGGAAAGAGACGGTTGTAACCACACACGAGAGCCTGTGTAATTCAGGTTGCTGGCCGTATCTCCCGCAAGCGTTGTTCGTTCAAAATGACTGGCTTCTCCAGCGACTTTGTATTCCATCCCTCCGAGCTTGTTGACAGGATCAAAGAGAAACTGGAACTGCGGTACACGCTCAAACGGACGGCTACCGTCCAGGGTTTGAAAACCTTCTAGGCGTGCAACACCAGACCACTGATTTCCTAGGTAGGTAAGGTTGGCGTGGCGTTCTAGGTAACTGATGCTGGTAAGATTGATGGTATCGCCGAGGTCGTGAAAATAATTGCTGTCAGAAACCTTGTTAAAAAGGACATCCGTGTGAATGGCAGCATTTACGTCGGTCGCTTGTTGCATGGAGAATAGCGAACGATGACCGTCGGTGAGGCGATCATGTGGTAAATACTCTAGTTCTACTTGTCCACTGGTGCGTGCGGTGAGGTAGCGAAATTCGCCATCGATTTGTAGACCACGCCGACTGAGCGAACGTGTGGTCAGGGTCGCATCGTAGTTGGGCGCAATATTCCAATAGTACGGAATACGTAGATCAAGACCAGAACGGGAAGAAGTCCCGACCGACTGGGTCAGCAAACCCGATTCGCGTTTGTTGGAGATCGGAAAAGAAAAATAGGGCGTATAAAACAAGGGAACGCCCTTAAAATACGTGACCACATCGTGACCAACCCCGACATTTTCGCTCTGATCCAGATCCAGGGTGCGGGCGCGGAGTATCCAATCTTCGTTTCCGGCAGCACACGTAGAATACGTGGCATCGGTATAATGGCTGTGGGTGCGATCTTCCATGTGTGCGGTCGTTGCCGTACCACGGGCATGAGACAACGGAAGCGAATAGCGTGTCGATTCCATCGTGCCCCGATTGTGTTCTAGATCAAAAAAACCTTCCTGCCCTTCTATGAGGAGTCCACCACGGCGATAACGTAACCCATATTGCGCTTGAACGGTATCCAAATCCAAATCGTAGAGCAACCACGGTGTTTCTAGTACCTCCCCGGGATGGGTCAAACGGACATGTCCCCACAGAACGGCGCTCGCTTGCTCATATACCGTCGCGTGATCCGAGTGAATGTCGATGGGACTCGAACGATCCAAGGTCTGATCGGCAAGGGGATCAGGTTGCACCATGGAATCTGCACAAGAGGACCAATCGAACTTAGACTTTCGATGGGCAAGGGGAAAGGGTACCGAAGGCGCTGTCGCAGCCGTCGCCGGAAGAGCAGGCGTCACGGGAAACAAGGGTACATCTTCCTCCGAGGAGGTAAAATCCATGGGCAGGGGGGCGGGGGTAGTGCCCAGGGTGGAGGGGCTGCCCAACCTAGGATCGCAGCGCCACGTATGATTTTGGTCGACCATGGGTGCCCGTTCTTCCGCAGGGCACGACATGGCTAAACCCAAGAGAACGGTTGTGGCAATGCTTGTGGCGAACCGGAGCATAAACAATGCACATCATCCCAAGGCTAGAACAGCATCCATGGCCACCAAAGCATCCTTGGGCAGCCAGGCCACACCAACCGTCGTACGTGCGGGGTAAGGGGGTTGAAAGTATTCCGCCATGATCTCGTTCACCAGCGGGAAGTGGGCAGGATGGGTGAGATAGACGGTCAGTTTTACCGTATCCTGCAGGGAACCGTGGGCGGCTTGGGCAACCGCTTGGAGATTCTCAAGCACACGACGAACCTGATCACGAATCTCTACGGGGAGTGGCATACTGCCCTCTGGAGGGAGTGCTATTTGACCGGACAGGTACACCGTAGAACCGGATCGAATCGCTTGACTGTAGGGGCCAATCGCTGGGGGAGCGAGAGGGGTTTGGATGGGTTCGTGCGGCATGGTCGGTCTTTTGGGTTCGATCTTTCTTTGTGCAAGGTCTTCTTACAACAAGACTTCGCGTGCGAGTGCATCCATTTCGTGTGCGGCTCTGGAACGCGGTTCCCATTCGATCACACCCAAGCCTTCTGTGAGGCTGCGACGGAAGGTTACGCGGTTGCCGATTTGTATTTTTGAGATAGGCAAACCAATATCACGCAAGGCTTCTTCGGTTTCCTGGGTTTCACGTACCTGTAGGTTGGTGTCTGCGCGGTTAATCACAGCGATGACTCCAAGAGACGGTTTTTCCTTTCGGGCAGTGTGCACCAATTCCATAAAATTGTGCAATGCCCACACATCCGCTTGACCAGGCAACAAGGGTATCACCAGTCGATCGGCATCCTTCAACGCGGCGCGGAACGACTCACGATCACCGGCCGCAATGTCGACCAGAATCGTTTCAAAAACATTGCCCGCTGTACCGAGTTCTTCTCCCAGGCGGCGTTCTTCTGCCACAAGGCTATAGATCATCGGTTGGTGTCCTTCTTCGCGACGCAGTGCGACCAAATCGGACGTAGTGTGTTGTGGATCGGCGTCCACCAACAGGGTACGCCTCTGCTGATAAGCAGACCACACCGCCAGATTGAACGCGATGGTGCTTTTCCCTGTTCCGCCTTTGAGGTTGCCTACTAGAATAATCATAGATATTCTGGTCTCATCGAGTTTTTCATTACTTCTTTTCAGTGATTTTTGGTCACTACTCAGGTATCCAAAAATACCTGCAACCGATGCTTTTAGCCTTTGATAAACCCCTTCCCTGGGGGAAGGGGCTTGGGGATGGGGTGTGCTGTTTTTGATCTTGAATCTTGAATCTTGAATCTTGAATCTTGATAAGATCAAGTCAAAACCAGCCCCCTTTCTTTTTTTAGTACACAGTCACAATCTTGTATCGTACCCTCAAGGATTCTGCTCTTCCAAATGGCCCGCCTTGAGCAAACGCACCAACGAGGGCACTTCTAGGAGAGCACAGAGGCGATCCTTGACCGTCCCC
The DNA here is from genome assembly GCA_903824965.1 of uncultured Thiotrichales bacterium. Taxonomy (GTDB): domain Bacteria; phylum Pseudomonadota; class Gammaproteobacteria; order CAIRSR01; family CAIRSR01; genus CAIRSR01. The sequence goes on along the minus strand of CAIJYR010000104.1, from coordinate 9,653 downwards.
GCAAGCCAGGGACGACGCCCCCGTTCCCCACGCCAGCGCACTTCCTCTGGTTTCAAAGAGACCACCTGCGCCACGCTGTCGCAGGCCAACCCAAACCGTCCCCCGCCCAGCACAATCAAATAGCGCGGTTGCGAGCGTGCCCGTGTTGCTTCCCGTAGATTTTCTGGGACAAACAAATCAATACTGTCGACCACTACCAGGTTATGGTCACGGTAGCGTACAACCCCCATCCCCCAAGAAGGCAGACCAGGAACCGCCGCCAATCGCTCTGGATAACGCAGGATACCATTGAGCTCTACCAAGGGCACTGCCACAGTCAGCCCTGCGACTTGGAACAACAACGATTGGAACGGATCCGTAGGAACCGGCGCTGCCGCAGGAGGAGCCGCTTTTTGCACTGACGCTTGGATGGGTGCGGGCGTTTGCACCGCTGCCTGGGTGGGTGCTGGTGTTTTTAAGGGCGCTTGGGTAGGCGTCGATGTTTTCGGGGGTGTTTGGATCGGTGCTACCGGATCAGGAGACCCCTCGATGTCGCGTGTACGCACGGCTATCGATACAGGATCGACAACAGCCACCTCAATCGGCACCGAGGGACGGGCCACCGTAATCGGTGCGAGTGCACGATTGGTTGCGACTTCGGGCGTCCGAGGCGCGGTCTCCCGCAGGAGTGCGCTCAGGTAGAGACCCAAAGCCTGTTCAGGATTGGCGAGATCCAACACTACGGCGTCCATCGTCCAACCCCCGTTTCTTCTGTCTTTCGCAAGCTCGGTGCCGGAGCAGGCAGATGCCGTTCCCGCTCAATCATTTCAAACAATTCACGGTAGGCTAGTGCCCCAGGACTCGGTCGAATCATCTGGTTTAACAACCCTCCGCTTCGTCCCACTTCACGCAACTGGGTATCCACCGGAATCATCCCCTCCCAGACGCGCCCGGGAAGTCCCTGTTGCAACGCAGAGGCACTGATGGGCGTTTTGGATTGCAAAATACCCAGCGTTTCTCGGGAAGCACGTGTACGCCGATCATAGAGGGTCGGAACGATCACGCAAGACAACGGTGGACGCCGCGTTCGGTTGACCAGTTGCAGCGTACGCACCATGCGCTCCAAACCGTGCAAGGCCAGTGGTTCGGTCTGTACGGGCACAATCAGGTAGTCTGCCGCTGCCAATGCATTGATCATGAGCACGCCAAGCATTGGTGGACAATCGATCAGCACGCGATCATAGGATCGCAGCGGGTCTGCCAACGCGCGTGCCAACACAAGACCCATCCCCTCGCGGCTGCTCAACTGGCGATCGAGCGTCGCGAGGGCAATGGACGCTGGCAAAAGCGACAAGCCCGTGGTGCCTGTGGGCCGTACCACCTCCGGAGGCAAGGTACTACCATTCGCAGCGGCCTGAAACAGCGTATAGGCGCTCACGCTCAGTTCTTCGGGATCCACGCCAAAGTAGGCACTGAGCGATCCATGGGGGTCAAAATCCACCAAAAGAACGCGCTCCCCACGGGAGACCGCCCAAGCCGCAAGCATCACCGCCGTCGTCGTTTTGCCGACGCCCCCTTTCTGATTGGCTACGGTCCAAACAATCATCCGCATCTCCAAAGCGGTTAGTGTGCCTTTTCCGATCCTTGTTCAATCCCAAGGATCCGACCTGCATCGGCGTGGGCAAGAATGTGCAAGACTACCCTGCGGTTCCTGTTACGCCCTTCTGGGGTCTCGTTGCTTACGATGGGACGATACTCACCGTACCCAATGGCGGCCATTCGTTCTGGTTGAACCCCTGTTCTGCTGAACACATGAACCACCGACGCCGCACGTCCTGCCGACAGTTCCCAATTGGAGGGATACACTACAGAATTGATTGGCCTGTCATCAGTAAACCCCTCGACTTGAATAGGGTTTGGAAACGCTTTCAATATGTTCGCCAACTCAGCGAGGACGGGCAAGGCCGTTTTTTCCAAGGCGGCACTTCCACTGCTGTACAGGATGCTGGTTTTGATCTCCACTTCCAGCCACAGTTTGTCGCGTCGTAGGGAGATGAGACCTTTGTCGATCAAGTCAGCAAGATTTTTCACAATTTGTTCTGAGATATCATCCAACGCTTTCTGGCCGACTCCATCCGTCGGAACCGAGTCGGAGGTTGGTGGAGGTTCCGATGGATTGGCACGGACAGCAAGCGCCCTCAGCCGCTCAGCCTCTTTCAACGCAACCGCGCTCAACGTGGTGGATCGGGTCAGTTCTCCTACTTGTATGGGTGCAAGGCTTCTCGAATCAGAACGAAAGGCCGTCACCAACGAGTCCGAGAGGATACGGTACTTCCCCTCATTCACAGAAGAAATGGCGTACATTACCACGAAAAAGGCAAACAGCAACGTCACAAAATCTGCGTAGGAGACCAGCCAACGCTCATGGTTCTCTGGCTCCTCGGTTCGTTTTTTACGACGCATCACGAACGCTTTGTTTCGTGCGCTGGGGCGTCGTCCTTGACGCTCTCCCATCGCGAGCTCTTTTTGTTTTTGCGTGCGACCAACTGCAGGCAGTGTAATAAAATCGGAGGGCGATACCCACTGGCGTTCGGGACTCACGGATGCACTGGGAGGGGTATCGGGCATGGCTAACCTAGATACCCCATTAATTTTATCTCTATCATCCGAGGATTGCTTCCCTCAGCGATCCCCATCAACCCTTCTACCACCATTTGGCGCATGGCCGTTTGTGCATAGATCACCGTTTTGAGTTTGTTGGCAATGGGCAAAAAAAGGAGATTCGCGCAGCCAACCCCGTAGATGGTCGCAACGAACGCAGTTGCAATGCCAGGGCCAAGCGTACTCGGTTCCGCCAAGTTACTCATGACATGGATGAGTCCCATCACGGCACCAATAATACCAATCGTTGGACTATACCCCCCCATACTCTCAAATACCTTGGCAGCCCGCAAATCGCGCTCTTCGCGTGCATCCACCTCGATCTCCAGGACGGTACGAACGACGACAGGTTCAGCACCATCGACCAAAAGTTGTAGTCCTTTTTTCAGAAAAGGATCCCGTTCTGTGTCGGTAATGCTTTCTAGGCCCAACAGTCCCTCTTTACGTGCAACCGTACTCCAACGCAGGAGCATCTCCACCAGGCTCCGCTCTGGCCCAGGCGGTGGCCAGAAGATCCACGATAGGTTGCGCGAGGCATGGAGCAGCACCGACAGCGGAGATTGCAACAGCACGGCACCACAGGTACCTCCCAGCACAATAAAGGCCGCAGGAACATTGACCAGGCTAGTAAGGGAGCCCCCTTCTAGAAATTGACCGAATAGAATACCGCCAATCCCCAACAGGAAACCCGCAAGACTGAGGCGATCCACGGTCGGTCTCCCTATAGAACGCTTGCCAGTGCATGTCCCAATTCCGAGAGCGGCAACACCCGATCCGCAAGTCCGGCTTCTGCGACTGCCATCGGCATACCATACACGACACAACTGGCCTCATCCTGTGCCCAGACGGTGGAGTGTCCTTGTTTGAGGAGACGTGCCCCCTCGCGTCCATCGGCCCCCATACCGGTCAGAACGATCGCCAACACCTGCCCTGGAAAAGCACGCCCCGCTGACGCGAACGCCACGTCGACGCTAGGTCGATAGTGTAGGTGGGCCTCTGATTCACGCACCCACACTTTGGTGCCTCGCTCTTCCACGGACATTTGCTTCCCCCCTGGTGCGAGGAGTGCGGTACCACGTACCAAGAGATCGCCCTCTCGGGCCTCTCGTACTGGTATCTGACAGAGTTGGTTCAGGCGGGCCGCGAACGTGGGCGTAAAGGCGGCAGGCATGTGTTGTACCAATAACAAGGGCAGCGGAAAGGACGCAGGCAGTCGTGTCAAGACTTCTTGTAGAGCCTGTGGGCCGCCTGTGGAGGCACCAATCACGACCAATCGGTAGTCATGCCGCGCACGGGAGGGTGTTGGGTGTGTCGCGGTGGCAGAGATCGGGCGGGAAACTTTTGGGGGCGATGCAGAAACCGCAGGACGCCGAGGGGACTTCATGCCAACGCCCAGTTGATAGACCCGCTGGCGCAGTTCGTCACAGGTACGCTCGTATTCGGTGGTGTCGTCCTCGAATCGCTTGGGTAAAAAATCAACAGCTCCCGCATCCAGGGCATTGAGGGTGGCTTCTGCGCCGTCGGTGGTGAGCGCAGAAAACATCAGGATGGGTGTGGGACGGTGGCGCATAATGGCACGCACAGCCTCAATACCATCCATGATCGGCATCGCGACATCCATGGTCACGACATCGGGATGCAGGGCGAGTACCTGATCAAGCGCCGTGCGGCCATTATCGGCGCTGCCCACCACAGAAATCCGTGGATCGGCATCGAGAATTCCGGTGAGACGCCGACGGAAAAAACCGGAGTCATCGACCACCAGTACCCGCACAGGCATCACCCAATCCCCTCATCAGTGTTGACGGCCATAGACTTTGATCATACTCGGTACATCCAAGATCAGGGCAATACGACCATCGCCGGTGATGGTTGCACCCGCGAGACCCTGTGTCCCGTGTAACAACGCCCCGAGTGGCTTGATCACGACTTCCTCTTGGCCAATAAGCTGATCCACCACGAAACCAAAACGGGTCGTCCCCACATGAACCACCACCACAAAGCCATTCCCTGGATCGTATTCACTGCCATCGTGAATGAGCCAACGACGCAAATAGAACAAAGGCAAAGGTTTGTTGCGTACCACCACCACCCGTTGGCCATCGACTACGTTGGTGCGTGACAGATCCAAATGGAAAATCTCACTCACGTTGACAAGCGGCAATGCAAAAATTTGGTTGCCGAGCACAACCATCAAGGTGGGCATAATGGCGAGGGTGAGGGGCACTTTCATGATGATGCTAGTGCCATAGCCGAGACGCGAATTGATCTCGATACTGCCATTCAGCTGGTTGAGCCTCGTTTTCACGACGTCCATACCAACACCGCGTCCGGAGACATCGGAAATCTCAGTTTTCGTGGAAAAACCGGGCAAGAAAATCAGCTCAAAGCATTCGCGCTGGTCGAGACGTGCGGCAGCATCCGCATCCATGAGGCCCTTTTCGATGACCTTGTTGCGTAATTTTTCTGCATCCATACCAGCTCCATCGTCTGCGATGGTGAGCAGAATGTGGTCTCCCTCTTGGGCAGCCGACAGGATCACGGTGCCGATCTTGGCTTTGCCGGTTTGTTTGCGGACTTCTGGTGATTCGATGCCGTGATCCACGGCATTGCGCACAAGGTGAACCAAGGGATCGGCGAGGGCTTCGACGAGGTTTTTGTCCAAATCGGTGTCTTCGCCCTCCATGATCAAATTGATTTCTTTGTTCAGCGAGCGTGCCAGATCACGAACCACACGGGGAAAACGGCCAAACACCTTTTTGATGGGCTGCATCCGGGTCTTCATGACCTCGTTTTGCAGGTTGGCGGTGACGAGATCCAGGTGTCCTACGGCTTTGCTCGTTTCATCGTCTCCACTTCCGCCCTGGAGCGTCACCAAGCGATTTCGTACCAGGACGAGTTCGCCGACCATGTTCATGATGTTATCGAGCAGACGGGTATCTACGCGAACCGTGGTTTCGGCCGCAGCCACCGATGCTTTGGCGGGTGCATCTGCCATTGGTTCTGCGGGGGGCGGTGGAGGAGGAGGCGGCGGTGCCGCGACAGGTACCGATCGAGGGACTGCAATCGGCATCGACGGGCGCGTGTGCTCCGGTACCGAGAGTGCCTGTGCAGCACCACGACCGTGGAGCTGATCGAGAAGGTTGTCGAATTCATCCTCAGTAATCAGGTCATCGTCGCTAGCGCCTGTATGGTGAGTCTCTTGGTGCAGAGGCTTCTGTGGCGCAGCCTGCGAAAGCACCTCATGTCCTTTCCCTGTGTGAAGGGCATCCAGGAGGGCTTCAAACTCTGCATCGGTAATGTCGTCCTCCACGGCCGGAATCGTATCTGCCGCTGGGGACGAGACCACAGCCGGACGCGCCGACGGCGGTGGTGGCGGTGGTGGCGGTGGTGGCGATGGCGGCGGTGGCTGTGGCGGCGGCGAGGCACTCGCGGGCTGTGCCAGAGATTGCAATCGCTTGATCAAGGCAGGACTGGCCGGGGAGGGCGCTTCATTACGCTTGAGTTGACCAAACATCCCGTTGAGGCTGTCCAGCACCTGCAACACGGCGTCCATCAAGTCTGCGTCCACCTCCCGTTGCCCTTGGCGCAAGCAGTTGAACACATCCTCAGCCTGGTGGCATGCTTCTACCATGGCGGTGAGGTTGAGAAAGCCGCCCCCTCCCTTGATGGTATGGAAAGCCCGAAAAACGGCGTTCAGCAAGCCCATATCGTGAGGCCGCTGCTCTAGATCGACGAGTTGCTCACCCAGATGTTCCAGCAACTCCCCAGCTTCGACCATGAAATCTTGTAGGATCTCGTCGTCCACAGCAATGGTCATCGATGTCTCCGTTGCAATCCACGCCCTTTGAGGGCGAAGGGGAAAGGGGACGGTTTTCGTCCCCCTCTCATTATAAAAAGCATTACGCGCCCCTGAGGGCAAGTCTTGTGCCTCGTTGCAACCTAGCCCAATGACCCTTTGTAGGATGCTTCGGGACGTAGGCAGGTCAACTCTCAGTCTTACTTGCGTTCACAAGAACACGCCCAAAAACGAGGGGGGTGGTTGACGTCGGCTCAGAATGAGAAGCGTTAGTATATAATAACCCAAATGCGCCAAAACCAGTTCTTGTATCCGCAGCAATGTCGACGCTCTTTTTGATGCCCCTCATGCTCCTGCTCGTTCCCCCCGCCTCTGCAGATGGGGTGAACGTCGGAGATCCTTCTGCGTTACGCAACCTAATCCCGGCGGCTGACTTAGAGCGCCAGGCAGCGACACAGTACGTCCAAATGGAGCAACAAGCGACTAGTCAAGGGGCATTGGTCAGTGCTACCAATCCAGAGACACAACGTCTGGTGGGGATTGCCACACGGATCCTCCCCTTCACAGAACGATGGAATCCAAGAGAAAAAGAGTGGAAATGGGAGATCAACCTCATCCGCTCCAAACAAATCAATGCATTCTGTATGCCAGGGGGAAAGATCGCATTTTACACCGGTCTCCTAGACACCCTCCAGCTCAGCGACGACGAAGTGGCCATCGTGATGGGGCACGAGATCGCACATGCGTTGCGAGAACATGCGAGAGCACGGCTGGCCAAAGCAAGATTGACACACGTTGGTACCTACCTACTGGGAGCTTATTTTGGGGGCGGCACATTCTCCAGCGTGTTCTCGTTGGGGGGCAATCTTCTTACGTTGGCCTTCTCCCGAGAAAACGAGACAGAGGCAGACATCGTCGGTCTTGATCTGGCTGCTCGATCTGGGTTCGATCCGCACGCAGGCGTAACCCTCTGGCAAAAAATGACGGCCACCAACCGAGGTGCTCCCCCCCAGTGGCTCTCGACCCATCCTGCGGGTGCTAACCGCATACAGGAGATCGAAAAACACCTCCCCGAAGTGCTGCCCCTGTACGAACAGGCACACGCCGATCCAAAGTCTCCCGCGTCGAAAGTCCGGTGATCGTCATGCGTGATCCCTGTCCTGTTGTCTAGGTCTCCTGTTGTACAGCACGGTGTCCCACGCCCTGCGGGGTGTATTCTAAGGGGTGTGTAGGTAGATCAGGGGGTCTGGATGATTTTATACTCATGGGTAATCTCAGCCGTTTTGCCGAGCATCACCGAGGCAGAGCAGTATTTTTCTGCCGACAATTTGATCGCCCGTTCTACGTGATGCTCCTTGAGGTCACGTCCCGATACGAGATAACAGACATGGATGCGCGTAAAAACTTTGGGGGGTTGATCGGCGCGTTCTGCGGACAGTTCTACTACGCAGTCGGTGACGGCTTGGCGAGCTTTCTCCAAGATCGAGATCACATCAATGGCGGTACAACCACCCATGCCAAGCAACAACATCTCCATAGGCCGCATACCGAGGTTGCGCCCCCCCACTTCTGGTGCCGTGTCCATGACGACGGAGTGCCCACTGCCGGACTCCGCGACAAAAGTACCTTGCTCTACCAACTTGACCCGTGCTTTCATCGGTTGTGCACCTCTATTCGGAGAGTTGGTTTGTGAAAAAGAAGACTTACTTTGGGACTGACGGCATTCGTGGCAGGGTTGGCCAATTTCCCATCACGGCAGAGTTCATCTTAAAGCTGGGTTGGGCCGTTGGACGTGTGTTGGCACAGGGACATGGTAGCCTTGTTCTGATTGGGAAAGATACACGGATTTCTGGCTACCTGTTCGAGTCGGCCCTCCAAGCAGGACTCTCTTCGGCTGGGGTCGATATTCGTCTGCTTGGCCCCATGCCAACCCCTGCCATCGCCTACCTGACGCGTACCTTTCACGCCCGTGCGGGGATTGTGATCAGCGCCTCTCATAATCCCTATTATGACAACGGAATCAAATTTTTCTCAGCGCAGGGTACCAAACTTCCCGACGAGATAGAACTTGCCATCGAAGCCGCCCTTGAAACTCCCCTAGAGACGGTTGACTCAGCCGATCTCGGCAAGGCAGAGCGTATCGTCGATGCGGGTGGGCGCTACATTGAGTTTTGCAAGAGTACCATTCCGAACAATGTCGAACTCAAGGGCCTCAAGATCGTAGTCGATTGTGCCCATGGTGCGACCTATCGCATCGCGCCCAGTGTTTTTCGGGAGTTAGGGGCCGAGGTGATCGCAACGGGTGTGCATCCCGATGGGCTGAACATCAACGAGGGTTGTGGTTCTACTCACCCGATGCATGTTCGACAATTGGTACAAGCACACCACGCTGATCTAGGCATTGCGCTCGATGGGGATGGAGATCGGGTCATTTTGGTCGATGGCCACGGTGAACTGGTCGATGGCGACGAACTGCTCTACATCATTGCCAAACATCGTAAGACACGAGAGGATCTCGGTGGGATCGTCGTAGGCACGGTGATGAGCAACTTGGGGCTAGAACACGCACTCGCTGCGATTGGTCTGACCCTGAAGCGTGCGGCCGTCGGGGATCGGCATGTGCTGGAGATGCTGCAAAATGGAAAATGGGTGCTTGGGGGGGAATCTTCCGGCCATATCCTCTGTTTGGAGCACACGACGACAGGGGATGGCATTATTTCTGCGTTGCAGGTGGTAGCGGCCATGGTGCAAACGGGCCGTTCGCTGCACGAACTCAAGCAAGGGATGCAGAAATACCCACAACACATGGTCAACATTCCCGTGATCGCTGGGATGGACGTTCTCTCTCTGTCCCAGGTCAAAAACGCAGTGGTCGAAGCAGAGCGCCGCTTGGGGCACGATGGCCGCGTTCTGCTCCGTCGATCGGGGACAGAACCTCTGGTACGGGTGATGGTCGAGGGTCACGATGCGCACCAAGTCGAACAGTTTGCGCTTCAGATTGCAGAGGTGATCACCACGGCGATCCAAGCTGCTTAAAGATTGTATGCTGAACCCCTCTACGCCAAAAATAGAGATAAGATAACCCAAGTTGCCACCTATGACCACCATCAGAATCCTTCCAAGAGGTAATGGATTAATGTAGCCTTATAGTAATCAATCTATTGGTTGCCGATGGGGAAGTAAAATGGACGAGATGATTATAGTAACATATTGT
>CAIJYR010000103.1 GCA_903824965.1 uncultured Thiotrichales bacterium | reverse complement strand
CGATTCATGCAGTTACCAGTGCTGGTTTTGAATTAAAAGCATTTCTGTTTGTCCTGGCTCACAGCTTTCAATTCGCAGCCTGAAATATCATATTTCTTATGCGGTCTTCGTCGCCTGATAGGTGGCAACTTGGGTTAAATAGAACCTTGCGTGGAAAACTTAATGGCGTTCCCAACAAAATTGGAAAGCATTTGCTGTAAGCGGTGAGGATCTGTTAGATAGCTAGCTTCTTGATTAATCCAATGCGCTTCGAGTCTCAGAGATTTTGCATTGGCGCTTCCCGAAAACAAGGTGGTTATTGCCTCTAGGATCAACGAAGGTTTTGTTGGAATGAACTCAAGCTGGATCTTATCTGCCTCTATTTTGGAGATATCAAGAATATCATTCAGTAGGCTAAGTAAATTCCTGCCAGAATGGAGGAGGATCTTAGCATACTCTTTGCGTTGATCGTCATTGAGGTCTTGCATCATGAGCATTTGCGCCATCCCAAGGATTCCGTTCATTGGGGTACGTATTTCGTGGCTCATCGTGGCCAAGAAGCGACTTTTGGCTACGTTGGCAGCCTGTGCCTCCTCGGTGCGCTTCTGGAGAACTTCATTGAGTTGCTGGAGATGAGATTGGGCTTGTTTTGCCTCGGTAAAGTTGAGTCCAAAGGCCCAGTTTTGGCTGCCAGCACTCACAAAGTGCCATACTACGTTCTTCTGGGATCCGTCTTTGCAGGTAACCACCGACTCCATCGGTTCAATGGCGCTGTGTGTCTCTATGGCATCTGCGGCCCTGCGCTGCCATTCTTCCATCAGTTGCTTACGGTACTCTACCTCAGGATAGGCCAGCGGCCACCATTCGGTCACTGATGGAATATCCTTCAGGTCATAGCCAAAGAGTTTTGTGAAAGTCGGGTTCATGTACCCGCCTCGTTGTTCGAGACCTGTTGACATATAGATAGCCAGGGGAGAGGTATCAGAAATGGCGGTAAATAGTTTTTCCCTTTTGACTAGATTCTGAATGGCTTGTTTTTCTTTTGTAATGTCTGTGTGAACACTGACCCACACGCGACCAAATTCGTGGTGATCAAAAGTCGTGACATTGGCCTTACACCAGAAGGGAGTCCCATCCTTTTTCATATTCTCGACTTCGCCACTCCATACATCGGTACGGTTCAGCTCACCGATGATCGTAGCGGCTATGTCTTCTGGACTGCTCTTACCAGGAGCGTTCAACATGGTCACTGATTTACCGAGCAGCTCTCCTGGCTCATAACCAAACAAATGTTCAAATTGTTCATTGGCAAATACGATGATGCCATCGCTGGCGCGAACAAGTTGAATCCCTTCTGCCAAGCTCTGCAAAATGGCGCTATGGAAACGTGCAACACGCTCGGCGTGATATTGATCCGTGATGTCTCGGCTGATTCCAAGCAAACCAATAATATTCTTGTCAGAAGATCGCAACGGCACCTTAATCGTGTTGAAGAATCGTACATGATTACCAACGTGAGTAGCATCATTGGTATGTATGACCTCTCCAGCAAGCGCAGCCAGGTCATCTTGCTGATAGCCTCGGATTCCATTTTTTGGGCAGCCTAGCACATAGTCACTGCCCCACCCATTCTCTATATCAGTCTTTCCGTATAAATCTTCAGGAATCTTGCTGAGAGATCGAGCAAATACTGTATTGCAAAGAATCGTCCGAAGGTTGCGATCCTTCACGAAGATGAGATCAGTAGAGGAGTTGATGACATTTTCAAGAAGATCATTTTTTTCGTGCAGTCTGGCTTCTGCCTGTTTACGTATCTGGATTTCCATCGTAAGCGCATTAGCCATGCTATTGACGGACTGAGCGAGTTCTGAAAATTCATCCATGCCATTGCTTTTGATTCTAAAATCCAAATTACCACCAGCAATGATGGATGCCCCCTCATGCAGAGGCTCTAGGCGCTTATGAATCATCCTAGCGATACTGATTGTTATGACAATCGTGGATATCGCTACGATGCTAGCGAGCAGAACAGTAATGATAAGTAACCGTCTTTGCTGCTTATAAGTATATTCGGCCTGCCTATCTCGCAATTGAAAGAGCGTGTTGCGTGTATAGACCCCCTTGATAAGCATCTGACTGCATAACCGTTTTTCTAATTCTTTCTCTGACTCATTCCCAGTAGTGTTATTTTCTATTTTCTGATGATTCTCTACCAATCGATTGAAAACGGATGCAGTAGCTTCGATGTTCTCCGTGAGTCCTGCTAAGATTTGCTGATCCTCACCGTTCTGGAATTGTGATTTAGCCTGTGCAAGTAACCGATCTGATTCGCTATTGATTTCTTTCCACTCTGGCAGTAGCGTCTCTTCATGATTGATAAAATATTGATCCCTCACAAAAGTACGTGCCATAGCATTGGCCTGAAGCGCATCATCCAGTGCCAGGTTGTTTCTTGCATTAACAGATTCGATCAAGGTCACGACAAACAACGGAATAAGCGCAACGATCAACGTGATCGTTACGGCTGAGGTTATTTTTAGTCTTGTTGTGATACGCATATTGCCTACCAGTCGGATCGGACTGCCTCTGGTTTCACTGCCCTAAGACTGTCTGTGTGGATAAACTTTCTATAGTCCGGAATGACATGTTGATCAGTGAGGTTGTTTTGTATTGCCCAGCGTGTTTCATCTTCTAGCGCAATCAGTAGTCTTTGATCAAGAGAAACCTTGTAATTGAAAGTATTCCACACCTCGCGCACAAGACCTATCTCGGTTCTTGTTGCGGTAGACACAATGCTTTGCGCTTCCTCCCTATGTAGGATTGTGAAATGCTCTGCTTTAAGCAAGGCTCGGAGAAAGGCTTGCACGGTCTCTGGATTTTTCTGGACAAAATCCTGATAGGCAGCAAAATTATAAGTTTCTGTATAAATATCATGGTCTACAAATACCACGCTGTTTTCTCCGAGCAAGTGTTTGATTTTGGTGACAGGGTAGTTCCAAGTACAGACGGCGTCCATCGTTTTGTCTACGATGGCTTCTTGCATTTCTTCTGGTTTGAGTGGGATGGCAGTGATTTCATGCCGTGTCAAGTTGTTTGCCGTCAACAACGAATCCAGAAAGAACTCAGAGGTAGTCCCTGGCGTAAAACCGATGCGTTTCCCTCTCAAGTCACTGATCGCAGAGATACCAGCGTCTTTCCTCGCGACAATGGCGTTGTTTTTGTCGCTTGTTTCAACATTGGCAATGATAAAAACCTTCTCTCCCTTCAATACGCTGAACATAAAGGGCGTTTCTGCGACAGCCGCAACGTCTGCTTTGTGTTCCAGGAGAGATTGTAACGATGCTTTGCCATAGGTGAACACCAAAGACTGGGCCTCCAGACCCTCCTCTGCAAAATATCCTTGGAACATTGCGACATGGACAAGCGTATTCTGCGGTTGGGTTGTGTAGGCAATCGTGATATTGTGGTGCGGCAGAAGGGTATGCTGTACAGCATCCGTGGAGGGTGCCTTTTGGCAACCTACGAGGGTCACGAGGAACAAGAAGGCAAACCACGTTTTCATGTTGATCACCCGTAGTATGTAAACCATTTTCCAGAAGGGCAATGGCATGTGCAAAATCAACGAAAGCAATTATTTCGTAGTAAACTGAAACACGCCATCCCATCCTGCACCTGGAGGATTCTTTCTAAGAAAGTCTACCCGTTTCAGGTACATGTCATACAAGAAAGTCTTGGGAGATTTTTCACGCAAGCGGTAAAAGGCAACGGCCGCCCGTTCCCAGTCTTGCGCACGGTAGTAATTCAGTGCTTGCCGATAGATCTTGAGATCTGCAATAGACTCCGCACTGATTTCCTGTTCACGACCCAAAGGCTCATAGATGACCACGCGGTTCTGTTTGCCCTTGACCCGAACCTGATCCAGCTCTCGGAAAACAAAGTCCGGATCAGATGTGGACAACAAATCACGGGTTCGTTCCCCCACCACGATGGGAACTCCATACTGCTTCGTCAGCCCCTCCAGGCGTGACGCAAGATTCACAGGATCGCCCATGACCGTATAGGCGGTACGGAATTGCGATCCCATGTTCCCGACCCGCATGACACCCGTATTGAGACCAATCCCAATGCGAATCTCCGGCCAACCCAGAGCGCGGAACTCTTCTGTTATCTTTTCGGCTTGGCGTTGTAGCGCGAACGCAGCCTGTACCGCGTGGCGGGCATGTTCGGCATCTTCGAGTGGCGCACCCCAGAATGCCATGATGGCATCCCCGATATATTTATCAATGGTTCCCCTTTCACCATGGATAATCTGGGTCATGGGGGTCAGATAGGCATTCATACACTGGCTGAGGCTACGCGGATCCAATCCCTCCGCAATGTTGGTAAAATTGCGAACATCCGAAAAGAGCACGGTCATCTCGCGGCTCGAACCCTCCATAGAGAACCGCTCTGGATAGCGCGACATTTCCTTGACCAAAGCAGGGGGGACATATTGCCCGAACAAATGGGTAATCTTTTGTTTGGTTCTAGCTTCCAAAAAATAGCCCCACGCCATATACAATAAATAGACGATCGTGAGAAAGATCAAGAACGGTACGACCGACAACACCAGATTGCCCCAATACCAGGCTGCAAAGTTCCACCCCAAGGCAACCACGGCAAGCCCCGCCACCACCAGGGTCGCGACGAGGGGACTCAACAGAGGCAATACCACGACAGCCACCCCGCCCAACAGTGCCGTTTGTAATGCATCCGCGACCCGAACGTAGCTCGGCCGCTCTTTGACAGTGCCGTTACAAATCCCTGCGAGCAGGTTGGCATGGATTTCCACACCAGGGTAAATTTCACCCACTGGGGTGGAACGAAGATCCATAAGCCCTGGTGCAGTGGTGCCGATGAGAATGGCTGCATGAGCCAAGGCATCAGGCGCAAGGCGTCCGTGCAGGACATCCGTCGCGGAAACATACGGAAAACTGTTGCGTTTGCCTCGGTAGGGGATCAAAGTCTGTCCGGCCTCATCTACTGGAATCCGTAGCGCACCGACCCGCAGCCACTCGAAGCCCGCCTTCGTCCATTCGGGCGTGATCGGAGGCTTCCCGTGTGCATCGGCTTGGATAACACGCAGCATGGCCAACACGAGCGATTCGTAATAGTCGCCTTGGTATTCGATCAGCAAGGGCACCCGCCGGAGGATACCATCGGCATCCACTGTCGGATTGAAGTGACCGGCACTGGCTGCCGCTTCTTGCAACACAGGCAGGTTGGCGCCATATCCGCGTGCAGGCACGACACGAATGCTTCGACCCTGGAGGGCTGCGTGGGTGAGCGCAGGGGGGGGCAGTTCCCCGCTGGTGCGGGCCTCCCCGCCTAGGTAATACCCAAGCACCACAGGTCGTCCACGCAGGGCAGCAGCAAAACGCTGATCGTAATCGAGCCGTTCCTGCAAGGTCGGCAGCAACGATTGCAAGTCACGATCGGCCTTCAGCTCCCCCGCCGCCAAACCCTGCAGCACAGCCAATCCAGAGTGGTGATCCGGCTCCGCAAAAACAATGTCAAAACCGACCACACTCGCATGGTACTGTTCAAAAAGATGATCCAGAAGAGACGCGATGCGATCCCGAGGCCAAGGCCACTGGCCTTCTTCGGAGAGGCTTTTTTCGTCCACATCGACGATCACCACCCGTGGATCCAAGTTCATGTCCCCCGGCATCGTGAGACGCAACAGGGTATCGTACCCCCACCAATTCAAGCGATCGAGAAGAGGTGCAGGGATTTCTTGAAAGGCATAGAGTAAGAATATAACCAACAACATCCCGGCGACGAGATAACGTGGCGCGTAACGACGCCACTCTGGTAGATGCAGCACGTTTGTTGCCATAGGATTCAGTGTGTTGGAGCGGCATCCAGAATGGTTTGCCGAGGGGGGAAAGCCGTGCCCTTCCGAAGACACTGGCCTGTGATCGTTGGACAGCGCGAGGAACATACACGAAGCGTACTCGAAAACAAAACTGTTTTCATAGAACACGATCGGCGGGATAATTCACTGCTTGCCCACCCTTGGCACGATTGGGAGACCTGTGTTGAAAACCTCGTTCTGGAAGAAAGATTGGTTTGCTGGCTTGCTGGTGAGTGTATTGTTTGTCGTGATCTCTGGGGTGGGTCTGCTCGACGGTTTGGAACGAAAAGCTTATGACCTAGGCGTACAGGCCACCAATCGTGTCCCCAGTGATCGTGTGGCGATTATCGCGATTGATGATCAAAGCATCGCAAACCTGGGTCGTTGGCCCTGGTCACGTGCAGTGCAGGCCAAATTGATCGCACTCTTGGCCAATTCCGGTGCAAAAGTCATCGGCAACACGGTGTTTTACACCGAGCAGCAATTGGATCCCGGGCTTGCCAAAATCCGCGAACTGCGAGAGACCTACGATCGCTCCAGTCTCCAAAGCTTACGTATTGATGCAACAGCACTCAAAGACTGGTTGGCCCAACGCAGTGCGGCAAACAGGTCGCGTCTCACTGGTGCACAGGAGACAACGGATCCAGGGCGTCTTGTGGCCTTCCTGGATACAGCACCACAAGACCTTGCACGCTTGCGTGATTTGCTCGGTAGAGACGAAACCGATTTGGATGCCGATCGTCGCCTCGAACAGGCACTCCGCAGTGCCCGAAACGTGGTACTGGGGGTGGGTTTCGATCTGGGCATCCCAGAGGGACGCCCCGACAGTCTCCTGCCTGAGTACTTCGTCCGCAATGCCATCACGAATGTGGTCTCTGGAGGGGAGACGGCAGACAACGAAGCGACCCCGCTCACTGCGGTGCGGATCATGGCCCCCCTGCCTGCACTTGGAGAAGCTGCCGTTGGCATTGGACACCTCATGGTTTATCGTGACGTAGATGGTGCCATGCGTAGCGAACCCGTGGTGTTAAATTACTTTGGTGGGTATTACCCATCGATGTCTGTTGCACTGGTTGCACGATACCTCAACTTGATATCGACCGACCTGCGCTTGGTGCTGGGAAAGGGCGTCCAGCTTGGGAAGCTTTTTGTGCCCACCGATCCGGATGGGCTCATGTATCCACATTTTTATACCGACAAAGAGGGTCGTCCTGCCTTCTCCACGGACTCTTTCTTTGATGTGTACAGCGGTAAGATTCCACCCAGTAAGTATGCCGGTAAAATTGTCATTATCGGCACTACCGCTGAGGGCGTGGGGGGATCTTACCCAACGCCCGTTTCCTCCAATACCTATTCGGCCCAGGTCTTGGCCCATGAGGTCTCCTCCATTTTACAGAGTCACTTCTACCGTGTGCCCGGGTGGGGGCATTGGGTAACGTTCTTCGTCCTTTTGCTCGCGGGAGCCTACCTGATTGTGGGACTGCCTCACCTCAAAGCACGCATGGCAACCATTGCCACCAGCGCGTTTTTGGCGACCTTGCTCGTCACCCATTTTGTGCTGATGACCCAGTTTGCACTCTGGGTGCCTGTGATGGTACCAGCGGTATTGCTCCTCACCGGCCACCTGTTGCTGACCACCAAACGCTATTTGGTCACAGAAAAAGGCAAAGAAGCCGCAGACTCTGCAGCCTCCGAGAGCAATCGGATGTTGGGCTTGGCTTTTCAGGGCCAGGGGCAGCTCGACATGGCGTTTGAAAAGTTCCGCAGAAGTCCGATGGACGATGCGCTCATGGAATTGCTCTACAATCTGGCCTTGGATTTTGAGCGCAAACGCCAATTTTCAAAGGCGGGCAGTGTGTTCGCTTACATGGCCGATTTTAATCCCAAGTTTAGGGACATTCAGGAACGCATCCGCCGCAGTCGTCACTTGGAGGAAACCATGGTCATGGGGGGCGGCGCTCACTCTCCGGGCGGAACACTCGTCCTCGGGCCAGAAGGGGGTGCCAAGCCCATGCTGGGCCGTTACCAGGTCGAAAAAGAGTTGGGTCGAGGTGCCATGGGAGCGGTGTACCTCGGTCGTGACCCGAAGATCAACCGTGTAGTGGCCATCAAAACCATTGCCTTGTCGCAAGAGTTCGATGAGCACGAACTGGTCGAGGTCAAAGAGCGTTTCTTCCGCGAAGCAGAAACGGCGGGTCGTTTGTCCCATCCCAACATTGTGACCATCTTTGACGCGGGAGAAGAACACGATCTCGCCTACATCGCCATGGAATTGCTCAAAGGAAAGGATTTGGCGGCCCACATTGGGCGTGATCGCTTGTTGCCCACCTCCACGGTGCTCGCACTCGTGCGCAAGGTGGCCGAGGCGCTCGATTACGCCCATAGCCAAAATGTAGTACATCGCGATATCAAGCCCGCCAATATCATGTATGAACCGGAATCGGGAACGATTAAAGTCACAGACTTTGGCATTGCCCGCATCACCGATTCCAGCAAGACCAAGACCGGCATGGTGATGGGAACGCCCTCTTACATGTCACCCGAACAGTTGTCTGGCCAGAAGGTGGATGGCCGATCTGACCTCTTTTCGTTGGGCGTGATGCTCTATCAAATGCTGACGGGGGAATTGCCCTTCACGGGGGATTCGATGGCGACCCTGATGTACCGCATTGCCAATATTTCCCATCGAGATATCCGTGAATTGTCGCCCACACTGCCGCCGTGTCTCTCGAACATTATCAACAAGGCACTAGAAAAAGATACGACCAAACGGTACCAGCACGGTGCAGAGATGGCGCATGATCTCGCCGAGTGTGCGAGAACACTGGCCGTCCTCCCTCCAAAGGCCTAGCTATGACCCGCAACTGTAATGTGTTAGAAGTGGCGTTTCGCAGTGATGTGGGCCGTGTGCGTGCGCACAACGAAGACAGCGTTGCAGTCGACCCTGAGATAGGACTGGTCGTGTTAGCGGATGGGATGGGTGGCTACCAAGCCGGGGAAGTGGCGAGTGGGATTACCAGCGATCTGTTGGTACGGAAGGTTCGTGCGGGCATTCCTCGGCTCTTTGAGGCAACCCTTGCCGATGCCGGGGGGCCGTCCCCCCAGACACGTCTCCTGCGGCGCTCCATTGAACAGGCGAATGAGGCCATTCGCGAGGCAGGTAGCGCGAAGGCACACCTCTCTGGGATGGGCACAACGGTTGTCGCGCTCTTGTTTTGGGAGGGGCGCGTGAGCATTGCCCATGTGGGTGATTCACGTATTTATCGTTTACGGAACAATGTACTAGAACGGTTGACGCGAGATCATTCCCTCATTCAAGAATTGGTGGATCGGGGTCTTTATACGCCAGAACAAGCACGCACTGCCCACAACCGTCATTTGGTGACGCGCGCCTTGGGGATGGATACGAACGTGCGTGTGGATGTCTCCGAAGAACAGGTTGCTCCAGGGGATCTTTTCCTGCTCTGTTCCGATGGACTGACCGATATGGTGACAGATGATGACATTGCTTTGGTACTGAAGACCCTTTCTGGAGACCTAGAACAGGCTGCCTCGCACCTGGTAGAGACCGCCAATGATCGTGGGGGACGTGATAATGTCTCGGTGGTTTTGGCACGATCACGCACCGACGGTGTACGCACTTGGCGTGCGTGGCTCCAGGATTGGGTGAACAACTGGAAACGGCAGGATGAAAGCGTTGAGGAGTAAGTCATGGCCCAGATGACCCTGACTTTTGGTGGACATACCATTGCTGTCTATGCGTTGGATCGGGATCGTGTGACGGTTGGCCGTCGCCCGAACAACGACATCCACATCGAGAATCTGTCAGTCAGCGGATACCATGCGGTTATTCTTCGCACAGAAGAGGGGTGCGTTGTCGAAGACCTGAACAGTACCAACGGTACTTTGGTCAATGACACGCCCGTGAAGCGCCATGTGCTCCAAGAGGGGGATGTGTTGCTGATTGGCAAGCACGAACTCGTGTACAGTACCCACACAGAGAGTGCTACGCCCCCAAAGACTGGGACTGCGATTGATCCCCATGCGGTACCCGTCTCTGCCAAGGGGGGTGGCCATGCAGAGCCTCAAAAAAGCGAGCGCGACCCTGCCATTGTGGCAGGGGATACGATCGCGTGCGCCATTGTGCAGCTGCCACCTGCTGCCATCCGCGTGCTGAATGGTTCACGTCGCGGTACTGAGTTGCGTCTCGAACACTCTCGCACGCGCCTCGGTCAAGCGGGCAAAGCCAGTGCGATCATTGCCCGTGAGACCCGTGGGTACGTCCTCATTCCCACGGAGCGCAAGGAAGAGGTCTTTGTAAACGACCAACCCCCCGTGGCCGACGGACACCTGCTAGAGGATCGCGATGTTGTCGAAATTGCGGGTCTGCAGGTGGAGTTTTATTATATAAGCCACGACCAGTAAAATGGCATCTGTAGGGGACAGCATTCGCACTGATCGTTCTGACAGAGTCTAGATTAAAACGGAGACACTAATGAGAGTAAGTGTAAGAAAAATATTCTCTTTCCCAAAATTGAGGAAAATCATTCGCTGCCCCAACCCGCAATGTGGAACGATCATTCGTTATCCGGTATGCCCTCATTGTTCGGATGATAACTGGACTGTTCGCAAGAGCCCACATGGTTATGTATCGTACATTTCTCGCTGCAATTCTTGTGGTCATACAATAGAATTAGGAACAGTTTGTACGCATTGCAATCGTAAAATAGACGGCATGCTTTTTATTAGGAGAGGTTGGGTTAGAAGATTGCTCAATCCTACACCTAAATTACAAACGCCACCCGTTCAAAGCGTCGATCAAACGAATGTCATAAGACATTGTGATAAAATAAATGTTCTCACGAAACAAGGAACTTTCATGTGCATTGGTGTTAGTTAACCCAAGTTGCCACCTATGACCACCATCAGAATCCTTCCAAGAGGTAATGGATTAATGTAGCCTTATAGTAATCAATCTATTGGTTGCCGATGGGGAAGTAAAATGGACGAGATGATTAT
>CAIJYR010000102.1 GCA_903824965.1 uncultured Thiotrichales bacterium | reverse complement strand
TTCTCTACTTTCTTTTGATTTATAAGTTGATACAAAATATCCAATTTGGGTGTAAGTACAATTTCAGTTCGGCGGTTTTTAGCCCTTCCATCAATCGTTTCGTTCGAAGCTACCGGCGAATATTCGCCTTTTCCCGAAGATGTCAATCTTTCTGGCGAAATCTTATATTTTTCGGTAATAATCCTGATAATCGAATTTGCTCTGGAAACACTCTTCAATCAACATGGTATAACTGGTGTGAGGTAACCTATGGAATCAGAAAACGACCTTGTAATTCATGCGCTAGACCTTCAGAACAAGGGCCTGATCAAAGAAGCTGCGGGAATTTTCCACGAAATTCTAGCCGCCAATCCTTATCATGTGGTATCGCTTTATTCCCTTAGCGTGATTGCCGTGCAGTCTGGCGATACTGCAACTGCACTTGCGCTGATTGATCGCTCTCTTCTTGTCTGCCCAACATTTGCTCATTCTCACTTCGCTCGTGGCACTATTCTCATGAAAATGAAGAAGAGCGAGGAAGCTCTATCTAGTTTCGATCAAGCATTGCTTCTGCAACCTGATTATCCCGAAACATTGGTTAATCGTGGGGCGCTTCTCCAAGAAATGAACAGGCATTATGAAGCGCTGGCCAATTATGAACGCTTGCTGGAACTACATCCGGAACACACCGTCGCACTCGGAAATCGTGGCATCATTCTTACCGAGTTAAAGCGCGATGACGAGGCGGCCCATTCATTCGCAGAGATGCTTAAAATCGATCCCGATTACGAATATGGGCTTGGGCTGCTTGCCTATGCGAGACTTCATGTCTGTGATTGGAAAGATGCCGACATGCTGAGAAACCAGATCATTGCCGGCGTTCGTACAGATAAGCGTGTTTGCAAATCGCTAGCATTTATGTCCTTTTCAGATTCGGCAAAGGATCACCTCCAGTGCGCACGAATATTTGCAGAAAATAAATTTCCCTCTGCATCAGAATCGCTTTGGAAAGGAGAACGCTATGCGCACGAGAAAATCAAGATTGCCTATATATCTCCTGACTTACGAGAACATCCAGTTGCCCACTTAATGACCGGCATTTTCGAACACCACGACCACACTCGCTTTGAAACAATCGCAATATCATTAGGCATTGACGACAGCAGTCGATTACGTTCGCGCATCATCAATAGTTTTGATCATTTTATCGATGTGCGATCGAAAGCGTCTCTTGAAATTGCAAGACTGTTGCGGTCGATGGAAGTAGATATTGCCATTGATTTAGCGGGTTATACAGCAGATTCTCGCACAGATATCTTTTCTTGGCGACCAGCGCCGATCCAGATAAATTACCTTGGCTACCCTGGCTCGCTTGGCACGCCTTATTTCGACTATATTATTGCTGACCGTCACACGATTCCAGAAGAAGAATTCCAACATTACGATGAGAAAATTATTCATCTTCCAGGCACCTATCTGCCAGCAGACGACTCTATACGGATTTCAGAAAACACGCCCAGTCGCGCAGAATGCGGATTGCCGTCAGATGCTTTTGTATTTTGCTCCTTCAATCACGATTATAAAATTACCCCAACAGTGTTTACCATATGGATGACTCTGTTAAAACAAATAAAGGGAAGCGTGTTATGGCTAATGAAGTTAAAGGAAGCTGCGCAAACTAATCTACGGCGTGAGGCCGCCAATAATGGTATCGATCCATCGCGATTAATCTTTGCCACTCGAGTTCCCCGGGTAGAGGATCATTTGGCACGATACCGTCTTGCTGACTTGTTTTTAGATACCACGCCGTACAATGCTCATACTACGGCAAGTGATGCACTTCGTACTGGGCTACCAGTGATTACCTGCGCTAGTGGCAACAGTTTTCCATCAAAAGTTGCAGCCAGTATCCTATACGCTACGGATATGCCAGAATTAGTAACATCTTCATTGGACGAATACGCTGCCTTGGCATTGAAACTGGCGACTAACCCAAATCTTTTAAGAAACATAAAAACCAAACTAGCCGCAGGAATAAAGAAACGTTTATTGAATACAGAATTGTTCTGTCGTCATTTAGAATCCGCTTATCATTCTGCTTGGAAGCGCTATCAGGACGGTAAACAACCAGAATCTTTCGCAGTAAAAGCAGAACATCACCATATCTACAAGCAACCAACCATTCAGGAATGGCGCTCTGATCGACTCCATGAACCGCTATTAACATGTTTCAAGAATGCACGCAACCTACCCTGTTTAGTCATTGGGGATGATACTTGGTTCAGAGAACACGATTTTCAGAAGCTTATAAGAACCCCCCCAGAAATTACGAAGCGTAAACATGGATACCCAGAAACCATTGCCATGGCGGACAACAGCGTAGACTACGTTTACACTGACCAAACAATATCACAGCTTAAACACCCATTCATCGCTCTCCACGAAATGATCCGTGTTGCAAGAAGAGCCATTATTGTTGTTACCAGACAGGATCCATACATCGACCAACCAATCGTATCCGGAAGTCATATCGCCTATTATGATGACGGCGGAAATTATGTCTTCATGATCTCAAACAGAGAAATGGCGAAATTTGCCCTATCACTACATCTGCCAGCCTTTGCATTCAAGGGTATTTTCGATTTTGGCGAATTAACGGAGAACCTACCTGAAAATATGCAAGGAATAAATGGGTACAAGCAGAAAACCCTAGCTCTTGAGAAGCTCTGCGAACGGAACGAACAGAAATATAACTATCTGATGGCCGTGTTATTTAAGTCTCTTCCTGCCAGCGAGGAACTTCAGAGCTTTGACACTCAATGGACAGTAACCGTAAACCCCCGTGTTACCAAGTCAGCAACCGGGTAGTATAGACATTACGAGTCAATGCACAATGCGCTAGTTCTACTAATAATATTAATACTTTTGGTGGTGTACACCACTTTCAAGGTTTGTCAGCTCTGGCACCTCACAAAGACACAGGGCAGGAGGCTTGCCTTCGGAATCGTCGTAATCATGATCTTTCCAATGATCCTGATGCGTTACTCGTTATGTACGAGCACCCCTTTGTGCTGGCTCGGCGTAGGGGTGATGAGTATCTGGATCACCTTTATGATTCGGCACTGGTCTAGTTTGATTCGGTTTGTAACTTGTTGATTCTTCCTGGTGCATTAGATGTTTTTCTGGAGCATTAGAATCTGTTCCCAAGAGAAGCCATTTTCTATAACACCTAAGGCAACTGCGGGGA
>CAIJYR010000101.1 GCA_903824965.1 uncultured Thiotrichales bacterium | reverse complement strand
TCTACAATATCTCACCCCACATATCAAGCTCCCTTCCAGTCTGGTCGGTAAACCTCAGGCTCCTGAAGCTGTTCGTCTACCGTAAACCGTTGCCGGTCCACCCCATCATTGGCGCTAGACGCCACTTCCTGCTTCTTCTTGTGGATCTTATCGTCGAACTCAATCGTTTCAACGCGCACCGGTCCCGTATCCCGATCAGGTTCCATCGATAGCAGGTTGATAATGATATACCTAAATGCATCAGCGGCATCGCAATACGGATGTTGCTCCCCTTTCTGCGTCTCGTTAGGCAGGTCTCCATCGTCGTTGCGCACATAGCCAGACCTAAGCGCTGTCACCAGCAACACGCACTGCGGGTCAATCTCCAAGTCACCCAAGCTAATCAGCTTCTGGATGAGTTCAACCCCCATCTTGATCTGTTGCGGCTGACAGAATGGAATCAGCCCATGCGCTGACAGGATCTCAATGTCCGTCTTGGTATTGCGTGACGTGTGGGCTGTCCCACCGTGGAAATCGCAGCCATCCATGACCTCGGCTCCTTGGTAATGCTGTCCGGTATCGTGGAGTACAGCTTCCGCCAACTCGTCGGTAGTCGAATCGGCCAACGTTCCCTCCCTCAAAACGTGGACACGGACGCCACCACCCTCCTTCGGCGCGGCATAGGCGAACACTACGAAGGGGAAACGATACCCAAAATCCCAACCACGCAACAAACGGTAGTTACGATCCCACTTCTGCGCCTTGACGATGAGACCACCGACCTTGTTGCCATCGATGTCGAACGTTGGGTTACAGTCAAACACTGGGTCGCCGGACGCAACCTCGCTTGAGATGTCCAACTCTCTGGCGATCTTGGCACGATTGTACGACAGGCGCTCCTCCTCTTTATTTCGCCACGCCAACCCGATTGGAGTAGCCGGATCCTTGTCTGGATCGCTGGAATGATGGATGGCGAGACACCGGAAACCATGGCGGAACCACGCTTTAATGCCTTTGATCGGCTCAGTCTGCCCCAATGCGAGGCACTCTTGCGCCCGTCTATCCATGCTTTGACCGTGACCAAGCCTCCAAAAGAATCGTTTACCGTTAGGTGTTGAGACTTTTATGTACCGGCCTGTTCGTGGCAGCGTCGATCCGTGGATTTCTTCTTGGTTTCGCGTGAACGCCGATTCATCATCAACCATCCCTGACCATGTCTGAGACCGGGTTTTCTGCGATGCCTCGTCGCTGGCATCTGTTTCGGCGGCAATTGGCGTGATGAACGCTGTTGGCAGGCTGTTTAGGCCATCGTGATATACCTCAAACTCACCTCTCGACAACCTCGCCACTGGCTTGCGGTAGCCCACAGGGATGTTCTGGTAGATTCGGAACATGCGCGATTCAATGTGTTTGGCTGCCGTATCCCGTTCCATACACCGGTAACCCCACCGTTGCGCTCGGATCGTCAAGACTCGATGCACCACAAATGCAGCCACTGCCCATGTCACCATGATTTGACTCGACTTCTCCACCCATAAAAGCGGCTCCTTCTCTAGCTCCCTCATGAGATAGAGCAAGTGCGGCTTGTCTACTGGGAATGGTCGCACATCAATCAGGCCATGTTCATGCGCGCGTTCATCAAATGTGAACACACATCGCTTTACAAACTCGACAGGATCGTCAGGTAGATCCTCAATCGGTCTAGGTTCTGGCATACCATCTACGCCAAGCAACCTATCAATCGCACCGTAATACCCCCCTAAATTGGCTTGTTTGGGCGGAATCATACGGTTTTAGCGCCCGATTGCCCACCCACTACCGACCCGGTCACCACGCGAACGTGCCCAGAATCGCCTCCTGATGCGTCAGACTGCCCATAATGCTGCCTCAACTCAGCCCTGAACTCAGCCATTCGATCAAGCGGAATGTACTTAACGATCATCGGCAC
>CAIJYR010000100.1 GCA_903824965.1 uncultured Thiotrichales bacterium | reverse complement strand
AGATACAATATGTTACTATAATCATCTCGTCCATTTTACTTCCCCATCGGCAACCAATAGATTGATTACTATAAGGCTACATTAATCCATTACCTCTTGGAAGGATTCTGATGGTGGTCATAGGTGGCAACTTGGGTTACTATAAGGTATGGTTGGATGTATTGCAGAATACAGGAACCGCTAGAGACAACCACTGGCCACCCTTACAAAAGCTTGAATGACGAGCACATGCTTGCTCGATGCGCCCTTGGCGGCCTTCGACAACGTGCAGCGATCCACAGAAGCGGCGCACGGAGCCAAGATCGAACGCTCGTGTTCGTGCGCCGATAATACACTTGCTTGCCTATGGTACACCCGTATGGTGTTTATATATATATATATATATAAGCTATTGTATAACATGGATATATGGCAATCCTCTGGCAACTCCATTGACACTCACAAAGCGTTAGACAAAACGGTTCCCAGCCTGAATCCTGATCTCAGTGAGGCAAGTCATGCCAGAAAAAATGAGAACAAACATCAACGGCATCGATGATACGGCACTGCTGACAACGGGTGCTCTGCAGAATGCGATTATTCACAGTGCTAATTTTTCAAGCATTGCGACCGATGCTAAGGGCGTGATTCAGCTATTCAATGTCGGCGCTGAACACATGCTGGGCTACACCGCCCTAGAAGTGGTCAATAAAATCACGCCAGCAGACATTTCTGATCCCCTGGAAGTCATCGCACGCGCCAAGGCGTTGAGTGCCGAGCTTGCCACGACGATCCTGCCGGGCTTTGAGGCGCTGGTGTTTAAGGCATCACGTGGTATCGAGGATATCTACGAGTTGACCTATATCAGAAAGGATGGTAGCCGTTTCCCAGCAGTGGTTTCTGTCACGGCCCTACGTGATGCTCACAATGTCATTATCGGTTATCTTCTGATTGGCACGGACAACACTGCCCGAAAACAGGTGGAAGCAGATCAGCAGAAACTCGATCAGCGTCTGCGCGATCAACAATTTTATACACGCTCTCTCATTGAATCCAACATTGAAGCGTTACTGATTACCGATTCATTCGGGATCATTACGGACGTCAACAAACAGATGGAGGCGCTGACTGGTTGCACACGCGATGAATTGATTGGATCTCCATTCAAAGGGTACTGTACTGACCCGGAACGGGCAGCAGTGGGTATTCAGCGAGTGCTGAGTGAAAAGAAAGTAATTGACTATGAGCTTGTTGTACGTGCCTGGGACAGACAGGAAACCGTGGTATCGCTCGATGCAACTACCTTCTATGATCGTAACAGAAAATTACAAGGGGTCTTTGCTGCCCTGCGCAACATGACGGAAAGAAAACGCCTCAATCAGGTACTGCAGGATAAGAACGATGAACTGGAAAGTGCCAAGCTTATGGCTGAGAAAGCAAATCTTGCCAAGTCAGACTTTCTCGCCACCATGAGTCATGAGATCCGCACGCCGATCAACGGTGTCATCGGCCTAACCCATTTGTGTCTTCAGACCGATCTCACCAAACAGCAGCGGGACTATCTAGAAAAAGTTAGAATCAGCGCCAATGTCCTACTGCAGTTGATTAATGACATTCTGGATTTTTCCAAGATTGAGGCTGGCAAACTTGCTATGGAAAATATAGAATTCATCCTAGATGATGTTCTGGCTGGGATAGTAACCATCCTGGGTATCAAAAGCAATGAGAAAGGTTTAGAGCTGTTGTTGGACACAAAAATAGATGTCCCCCATTATCTGAAAGGCGATTCGCATCGGTTAGGGCAGATCTTAATTAATCTCGTTGGCAATGCCATCAAATTTACGGATAAAGGGGAAGTTTCCATACGTACAGAAATATTAGAAGAGACGCAAGAGAGCGTATTGCTCCGATTCACCGTCCAGGATACAGGTATTGGTATGACACAAGAACAGTTTGGCAAGTTGTTCCAAAAATTCTCTCAAGGAGATACCTCCATCACAAGAAAGTACGGGGGAACCGGTTTGGGACTGGCGATTAGCAAGAGTCTGGTCGAGATGATGGGTGGCCAGATCAGTGTTCTGAATGATCCGGAACATGGTTGCCGATTCATGTTTACAGCCCGTTTTAAGAAGACAAATCGACCGTTCCTAAGATTGCCAGTGCTCGCAAAGAATATTTGCGGATTGCGCATCTTGGCGGTCGATGACAACAGAGGCGCCCGACAGATTATTGCCGAACATTTGGCATTGTTGACCTACCATCCAGTGTGCGTTGCCAGTGGAGAAGAGGCGATTGAAGCACTGATCGTGGCCAATACAGAAGATGCTTGTTTTGATCTGGTCCTGATGGATTGGAAAATGCCAGGCATCAATGGCCTGGAAGCTGCTCGACGCATCAAGAACGAATTATCTCTGCAACGAGTTCCGTCCATCATTATCGTGACTGCCTATGGTCAGGACTATGTCGCCTTGTCGGAAGAAGATAAAAGTCTCATAGATGGTTTTCTGATGAAGCCGATCAACCCAAGCACTTTGTTGGATGCCATCATGCATGTATTCGGTCATAAACAACAGGGGCTACCGAAAAGTGTTCTAGAGCACAAAGTCTTTGATTTCTCAGGAATCAAACTACTTGTTGCAGAGGACAATGAGATCAATCAACAAGTAGCGCGGGAGTTACTGGAGAAAACAGGCATCAAAGTTACCGTTGTTGACAATGGACAAAAGGCGGTTGACATTGTAAGAAAAGAACATTTTGACGGGATTTTGATGGATCTCCAAATGCCAATAATGGATGGTCTGACTGCTACAAGAGAGATTCGTAAAGAAAAGGACAAAAGAACATTGCCTATCATCGCCATGACAGCCAACGCCATGACTGGCGACCGTAACAAGTGTCTGTCTGCAGGAATGAATGACTATATTCCTAAACCTGTAGACCCAGACGAAATGTACGCCACTTTGGGAATATGGATCCAGAAAAAACCTGTTGTCAGACTTGATCCGGATGATACAGATTCCTCTGGACGAAATCAGAGGATAGTCTTGCCATTGCCCATGATTCCAGGGATAGATGTACCCAAGGGGGTGCGCAATGTAGGAGGAAATACTACTCTCTACCACAATATTCTATGTAGATTCTCACAGCATCACGGAGGAACCGCTAGAGAGATGGAACAGTGTTTGGCATCTGCCGATCTCATACGATTGGAGCATATCGCCCACTCTTTAAAGGGCATGTCTTCCACTATCGGTGCTTTACCATTGTCGGAACTGGCGGACAAGATCGAAAAACAGTCTAGGACTACAGAGGGCGTAGAAGAGTTACAGAAATCAATTAGCACCATGGATGATGAGCTGACGCGAATCATATCGGCTTTGTCGACCTTCCAGCCTTGGGCCTCGGAGGAAGGGAGCACTACCAAAGCGGCTTAAAGCTGCTCGATTGCTTGCAAAGCATTAGAACATCACGATGCAAAGATCAACCTCTCCCAGCTCCTCTCCAATTCTTCACTCGAACTTCCGCGTTGGCATAGGTGGCGCGGGATATCGACCCATTTTGGCATTCCAGTAAGCCCATGAGCGCGGGTCAATGATCCCTGCGGGCGCATGATCGAGCGCGTCACGAATGTCATCGTCGGTCAGATAGGCACGTAACACTTTCATGTCCTCGTGCGTCGCACAAGCCAGCGCATAGGCGACAAAGCGGAAAGTATCCGACAACGCCTCCCTCGGCTCCTCAAACCATATAAGACGGCGTGCAAGCGCCTCCGTGTCGGGTGTGGGGGGGATGGTTTTCATTGCGATGAAACCCTCTCAGCAGTAACGACACGACAAGGCGCTGCAATGACGGGCAAGCGGTCAAGATCAACGGCACGAACCGCATTCACCAATCGATCCTTGATCGACTGTGACAGGCGGTGCAAATTGCCATCCTCAAAATAGGAAAGAGCTTTCAGCGTACTTTGTGGGTGAAACTCTGCCTCGTAAATCGCACGTCCAGCAGCACTGTGGTGTTGGCAAGATGTCAAGTCGCGGTGTAAACGCAGCAATCATTTGTAAAATCACAATGCCTTTGCCCTATCGAGCGGAACGATAGAATTAAAGATCTGCTAGATGCTTCTCGAAGGCGAGAAGAGTTGCTCTCATCTCGTTCTTCTTAAGCTTTGGATCGATCTCTTGGATATACTCTATCACTGAAAAATTGTCTCCTCGCTTCCTGTTCTGTGGCGGCTCCATTGCTTCAATGAGTAGTGACTCCAGCGTCGAGATTAGCGATGACATTGTGGTTTTGATAGGAACATCAATAAGCAATCCCTCGTCTGTTACATCGAGAAGCCCGAACCAAGAAAATCGATCCCATCGACACCCTAGCCGATCAATCGTGTGTTCATAGAGACGCCTTCCAAGCGGTCTCTCTACCGATCGCCCAACGTAAACAACAGTATGGTTGTCATACAAGATGTAAATACCAAGTTGCCCAGAGAAATCTATTGGTTTTGAAGTTGCCTGCTGTTTCCCGAAAACTGTAGGAACGTTCTTCCAAACAACAAGAGACCGCTGCCAGTACATTCCTATACAACGAATGACCGATTCAGACTGGTCAATATCAGAGATTTGTTTAGCTACCGTTGTCGTTTCATGCTTGATAGCATTCTTAACGGCTACTGGTGTGTTCCTATCATCTGTATTTGTTGACACAGAAGACACTTCGCCGCTTTGTTTGAGTGCGTACATACCCATCCCAACTCTAATGAAGGGGGATTCTTTGTCTCTATTGATAGAATTACTGAGGGTAGTGGAAACCGTTGCGGAAGGAGTTGCGCCGACTCTCTCGATATACTTATTTTGCAGAGCCCGTTCAGAGATTTCTGTATAATGCAACGGACTATTAGCTTCAGACAAAACCTTTTGGATAGCTTGCAGCCAAGTCATATGCATTTTTAATCCTCACAGGATCAAGGATACTTCATCCTTCGGAAAGGGATGTAAGCCAAGAATCACTTACGGCACCGCGACGACCTGCAATAACTTTTTCACGAAATCAGTCGTCGTGATGCCATCCGCCTCTCCCTCAAAGGTCAACAAAATACGGTGACGCAACACATCGGCCGCCACTGCCTGGATATGGGCGGGAGAAACATAGCGATCGCCGTTCAACCAAGCACGCGCACGGGCACAGCGGGCCAAGGCAATACTCGCACGGGGCGACGCACCATAACGACACCAACGCGCCAAATCCGCGTCGTAAGGGGCCGGTTTACGAGTCGCCAGCACTAGATCCACAATGTATTGGTGAATGCGTTGGTCAATAAAGACCTGAGACACCTCATGACGGGCGGTAAATAATTCCTCCTGAGACAAACGACTTGCAGGAGGACGGGGTGGGGTTTGCTGTTGGGCAGTGTCCAGCGCCAAAATAGCAAGCTCTTCTTCGCGGTTTGGATAGCCTACCCATACGTGCATCAAAAACCGATCGAGTTGCGCTTCCGGCAAATGGTAAGTACCCTCGTGTTCGATGGGATTCTGGGTCGCTAATACCATGAACAAGCGCGGCAACCGATAGGTCGTCTGGCCCACCGTGATCTGATGCTCTCCCATTGCCTCTAACAACGCAGACTGCACCTTCGCAGGCGCACGATTGATTTCATCCGCAAGAAGAATGTTGTGAAACAATGGGCCTTCCCTAAATTGAAACTCTCCCTTTTCCTGTAGATAAATGTCCGTACCCACAAGATCCGAGGGCAACAAATCCGGCGTAAACTGAATGCGGTGAAAATCGCCCTCGATGCCCTCTGCCAGTGCCTTGACCGCTGTGGTTTTGGCAAGACCCGGCATCCCCTCGAC
This sequence comes from uncultured Thiotrichales bacterium, assembly GCA_903824965.1. GTDB lineage: Bacteria > Pseudomonadota > Gammaproteobacteria > CAIRSR01 > CAIRSR01 > CAIRSR01. The sequence goes on along the minus strand of CAIJYR010000100.1, from coordinate 24,437 downwards.
CAGCATGTGACCATCCGAGAGTAAACACACCAACATGCTGTCGATAAGATGCTGCTGGCCAATAATGCGCGTGGCCATGTGGGCACGCAGGGTACCCAACGGCGTTTCGCGGACTGGGGCACGGGAGGCGACCGAAGATTCCATGATCGTCAGATTCCTAAGGGAGGGGAAAGGAGAGAGGGAGACGCGAGACCTTACACCAAGCGACTAGCCTAGAACAAGCGGCAAGCGTACCGCAAAGGTCGTTCCCTTGCCGAGTTCCGAGGCAACCGAGATGGTGCCGTGGTGTTGTTCGGTGATGATAAAATAACTCACCGACAACCCCAGTCCCGTACCGATGCCAACCGGCTTCGTGGTGAAGAACGGCTCAAAAACCTTGCTGCGGGTGCATTCGTCCATGCCCGTCCCCGTATCGGCGACCTCGATACACGCAAAACCCTCTTCGTGACGGGTACGCAACGTGATGCGGTGGGGCGGAGAGACCTCAGCAAGGGCTTGGGCTGCGTTCTTGAGCAGGTTGAGGAGCACTTGCTCAATCTCCGTGCGATCACAAGGCACCAAAGGCAGTGCTGGATCATATTCACGCACAATCTCGATACGGCGAAAATCATAGTGACGTCGAAGATCGTAGTCGCTTGCGGCGAGGCGCACGACCGTTTCTAAGATCTCCGTGATGTCAAAGGGCGCAAAACTGGCCTCACTGCACCGCGAAAAGGCAAGCATGTCCGTCACGATGCGCGTCGCACGGGTCGCCGCCGAGTGAATGTTCGATAAAAAACTCGGTATTTCACGCAACTCCAAATACCGCGCAAGTTGATCGAGATCGATCCCCGTCTCGGTGGCTGCACGACGGTTCGCAGGCAAGTGTGGCGACATGCGTCGCGTAATATTCTGGGCACCCTGTAGGATGGCACTGAGAGGGTTGTTGATCTCATGCGCCATGCCAGCCGCCATGCCACCGAGTGACATCATTTTTTCCGTTTGCACCATCATTTGCTCGATACGCACACGCTCCGTAACATCGTCCACGCGGATCACCGCACCTCGTGTTCCGTGGACATCAATGGGATAAATCACCAGATCGGATTCTCTCGTTTCCCCAGCAAGTTCGATGGACAAGCGAGCCGTGTGGGTGCTGCCCTCACCATGCGCAGCCGCAATGACATGCTCAGACTGACAGACCAAGGCAGGGAATAACGTCAAGAAATCCTGTCCAGCAGCAGTAACCGCCGATACACCCGTCATTTGTTCGGCACCCCGATTCCATTCGGTCACACGGCCCTCGGCATCCACACCCACCAGCATGGAAGGCATAGCGTCAATGATGTTTTTGAGGTACGCCTTCATGCGCTGTGTTTCGGCGATAGCACTACGCCGCTCGGTGACGTCTACAAAAGTGACCACCGATCCAACCACCTCTCGTTCGCGCCGGATGGGGTGTAGCCAACATTCGACAGTAATCGGTTTCTTGTCTGCCCGACACAGCCGCGTGTACTCTACGTGGATGCGACGCCCTTCACGCAACACAGCCTCCAGTGCCCGAATGGGTTCCCCTCCCTGCTCTTCCAGAGGGGCGCAGTTGAGTTTGAGTCCTTCGTTGGGTGCCATTGGGTTTTGGGTCTGATAGGCATGAGCGTCCAGAAACAAAAGGTTCGCATCAAACCCCAGAAAATCCTCCAAAGAATACCCCAGCATCCGCAGGCACGCAGCATTGGCAAACGTTACAGTTCCACTGCAATCCACACCATAAATGCCCTCTGCCGTGGAATCAAACAACAGACGGACTTCTTCCTCGCGCTCGCGTAAGGCACGTAGGGCAGCTTCTCGTTCGTCTGCAAGGTGCAATCGATCAAAACAACGCTCTATGGTGGCCAACAAATCACTCGGTTCGAGTGGTTTGACCAAGTAATCGTAGGCGCCGTTGCGCAGTGCGTCCAGGGCGGTTTCGGTGGTCGCAAAACCCGTCATCATGACGCACACCAACCCAGGCCGCAGGTATCGCATACGACGCATCAAATGGATGCCGTTTCCAGAACCCATGCGTACATCCACCAACACAACACGTGCATTGCCTTGGAGCAACTGTGCTTCGGCTTCGTCGAAAGTATGCGCAACGAGTGCCTTAAAACCGTGCGACTCCAACAGAATAGCCAGGCTCTCGGTAAGATCCCGTTCATTATCGACGACCAGTATGGTACGGTTCACAGCATTCTCCCCATGGGTTGTACGCGTGCTTGGCGGCGCCGCAGGCTACACCATCCATGCCATCTATCACATCATCTATCACACCATCCAGCACACCATCCATCACACCCTCCCTTTTTCATAGCGCAAGTACTTGTGAGGCATGCATGAAACTGTCTGACGTTGATATTGTTAGCCATTTGGAACGGCGTGACATCCTCATTGAACCACCTCCAACGCCGGAGTGTTTTGGGTCGTTCTCCATCGATTTGCGTCTGGGTCATACCTTTCGTGTCTTTGCCGACAATCGCTGTCCATACTTGGATCCGGGAGCCATGGACGGCATCCGAACCATCGAAGAGACCATGCAAGAGGTGGTGATTCCAGAGGGGGAAGCCTTTTATCTGCATCCAGGAGAACTGGCATTGGGTGTAACCCTAGAGCGCATTGTGTTGCCAAACCATCTGGCAGGGTGGCTCGATGGTCGCAGCAGTCTCGCACGGGTGGGGTTGATGGTGCATCTTACCGCTCATACGATCGATCCTGGCTGGAATGGGCGAATCACCCTCGAATTCTTTAACAGTGGTCGTCTGCCACTCGCCTTGCGCCCGTTGATGCGTATCTGTGCACTCAGCTTCGAGTCCCTGACCTCACCCACGAGCCGACCTTACCACAGCAAGCAAGGTGCAAAATACAGAAATCAAGAAGGGCCCCTGCCCAGTCGTATCGCCAACGACTAGGCGCCCTGAATCCTAACCGTTGTGTGTTTGTGTGCACGCGACTTCACGTACCCTCACTGTGTGTAAACTTTGTGTAAAGGCATCCCAATGGAAGAACAGTACCGCCCTGATTTTATCGAACCTGCGGTTCAACGCGCATGGGAAGAGGCAGCAGCTTTTCGTGCTTCTGAAGACCCAACCCGCGAAAAATTTTATTGTCTTTCGATGTTTCCGTACCCCAGTGGCCGGTTGCACATGGGACATGTGCGTAATTATACGATAGGGGATGTCATTGCTCGCTACCAGCGGATGTGTGGTCGGAACGTGTTGCAGCCGATGGGGTTCGATGCCTTTGGTCTTCCTGCAGAGAATGCGGCCATTCGGCATGGGGTGCCACCGGCCCACTGGACGTATGACAATATCCAATACATGGTGGGACAACTCAAACGCCTCGGTTTTGGCTACGACTGGGATCGTCAGTTGGCGACCTGTGCGCCGAGTTACTACCGCTGGGAGCAGTGGTTGTTCCTAAAGCTCTACGAAAAAGGATTGGTCTACAAGAAAAAAGGGGCGGTCAACTGGGATCCTGTGGATCAGACGGTGCTTGCCAATGAGCAGGTCATCAACGGTCGAGGTTGGCGTTCGGATGCCTTGGTCGAGCGTCGAGAAATTCCCCAGTGGTTTTTGCGCATTACTGCCTATGCGGATGAATTGTTGAAGGGTCTTGACAATCTACCGGGTTGGCCAGAAGAAGTGCGCACGATGCAGCGCAATTGGATTGGACGCTCTGAAGGGCTTGAAATCACCTTTACGGTGGTGGGTCATCCTGTGCCTTTGACGGTTTTCACGACCCGTCCTGATACGTTGATGGGGGTTACGTACCTTGCGGTGGCTGCCCTGCACCCCTTAAGCGTGGAGGCGTCAGAGAATCATCCTGTGCTGGCCGATTTTGTGAACGCAAGCCGCCAGATATCGACGGCTGAAGCCACACTCGAAACCATGGAAAAGAAGGGCGTCGATACGGGGTTGCGGGCCTTGCATCCCGTGACGGGGGAGGAACTGCCGATTTATGCCGCTAATTTTGTGGTGATGGAGTATGGTACGGGTGTGGTGATGTGTGTTCCGGCACACGATGTCCGTGATCACGAGTTTGCCCAAAAGCTTGCTTTGCCGATTCGATCGGTTGTGATGCCGATCGAAGGTGGCGAGTGGGATTTTTCGGTGGCAGCCTACGTCGAACCTGGCATTCTCGCGGATTCTGGTGTGTTTACTGGTCTGACCTCGGTCTCGGCTTTTTGTGCCATTGCAACCTATCTAGAGAACGCAGGTCGAGGAAAGCGTCAGGTCTATTATCGGTTGCGGGATTGGGGGGTATCACGCCAGCGGTATTGGGGTGCGCCCATCCCGATGGTGTATTGTCCGACCTGTGGGGATGTGCCAGTACCAGAGGCGGATCTTCCCGTGGTGTTGCCAGAAGAGGTGACTTTTTCTGGGGTCGCCTCGCCCATCAAGAACGATCCTGCCTTTTATCGAACGGCTTGTCCCCGTTGTGGGATAGACGCCACGCGCGAAACAGATACCTTCGATACCTTTGTGGAATCGTCCTGGTATTACGCCCGTTATTGTTCGTGGAACCAGAACGATGCCATGTTGGATGCACGGGTGAACCATTGGTTGCCGGTGGATCAGTACATTGGTGGCATTGAACACGCGGTATTGCATTTATTGTATGCGCGGTTTTTTCACAAAGTCATGCGTGACTTTGGATTGGTGCCAGGAGACGAGCCTTTTACCCGACTGCTCACTCAAGGCATGGTGCGTAAAGATGGATCAAAGATGGCCAAATCGAAGGGCAACACCGTAGACCCGCAGGAAATGGTCGAGAATTATGGTGCAGATACGGTGCGTTTGTTCATGATGTTTGCGGCCCCACCGGAACAGTCTTTGGATTGGTCTGCGACGGGTTTGGAGGGATCGCACCGATTCCTCAAACGTCTGTGGCGCTTGGCGTGGCTCCATCTGGAAGAGAAACCCTCTGAGCCAGTGGGGTCGTTGGGTGAACTCTCTCCAGGCCAGCGGGATCTACGTCGTCAGGTGCATCGCACCATTGCCAAAGTCGGGGACGATATTGGCCGAAGAATGACGATGAATACAGCCATTGCTTCGGTGATGGAACTTGTCAATGCTTTTTATCGTTTTGAGGATCGGTCTGCTGTGGGATATGCGATCCGGCAAGAGGCGTTGGAGGCAATGGTGTGCTTGCTTGCGCCGATGGTGCCGCATATGACCCAGGTTTTGTGGGAGGCATTGGGGCATTCTGGGTGGGTAATGGATGCACCGTGGCCAAAGGCGGATCCAACTGCGTTGGTTTGTTCGCAGGTAGAATTGGTGGTGCAGGTGAATGGCAAGGTACGTGCTCATATTGCGGTTGCAGCGGATGCAACGCAGGCGGAGATTGAAACGCTGGCAAAAACCGATCCGAATGTGATCCGCTATTTGGAGAATAAGACGGTGCGTAAGATTATTCTTGTACCGGGTCGCTTGTTGAATATGGTTGTATAGAGATTTTGACTTGCAGCTTGCCCCCTCTCCTGAAAGGAGAGGGGGTTGGGGGAGAGGTAGGGGGCTGGTTTTGACTTGCTTTTAGAGCAAGACCAGAAATTAACCTTAAGGAATCTTAAAGAATCTTAATGAATCTTAAAGAATCTTAAAGAATCTTAAAGATCAAGATCAAGATCAAAGATCAATCTTAAAGATCAAGATCAAGGTCAAAAATCAATCTTAAAGATCAAGATCAAGATCAAGATCAAGATCAAGATCAAGATCAAAAATCAAGATCAAAGATCAAGATCAAAGATCAAGATCAAAGATCAACCACCCTATCCCCCAGCCCCTTCCCCTGGAGGGGAAGGGGTTTATCAACGGCTAAAGGCGTTCTATGAATCCATTGAAGCCACTCGGATTATTTCTTCTCTCACTGCTCATCGTGCCAGCCATCGCGCTCAGCATCGTGCTAATCAACGGTTCGGAGATCCGCACACGATCCTTCAATGCCTTGAGCAGCATCGCCAAACTTAAGGCAGATCGGATTGAAGGTTGGGTGGATGGGTGCCGTGAGGATCTGAAGATCGTGGCAATTGGTGAAGGATTTGTCTCGCGTGCTGAAGCATTGGTAAAAACCGAGGATGCTGATGCAAAGGCATTTGTTCTTAGAAGACTGGAGGCATTGAGCAAACTGCGTGATTATGACACTGCCTTGTTACTGAAGACTGAAGGGCAAGTGCTTGCCGCTGCAGGAAAGAACAACCATGTGAATTGGGCTATACAACAAACCCTCCGAAGTGCCTTGAGCACCGGACAAGTAACGATGAGCGATCTCCATCAGGATGATGCCAACACTGAGCCTTACCTTGCGTTTCTGCTTGCGTTACCTGGAAACGTGGCGGTGGTGGCCGTGACCACTCCCGCAAAACGCTTTTTGTTTCCTCTGATCCAAAGCTGGCCCGTGCCAAGTGAGAGCGCCGAAAGCTTATTGGTGCGCCGTGACGGTAATGATGTTCTTTATCTCAACGAATTACGTCACCGCCATGGTACTGCGCTCCATTTTCGTGTGCCGATAACTTCGCCTACCTTGCCAGCGGCGAGCGCCGTTCTCAACAATCAGCCGCAGATCATGGAGGGCACCGATTATCGTGGCCTGGATGTGCTTGCAGCAACCACCACAATCGCGGGTACATCCTGGCATTTGGTGGCTAAGATCGACCACACCGAGGTGATGGAACCACTCCGATCGATGATTGCTTGGGTCAGTTTGGTGACCTTGACAGCCATTGCCGTTCTATCGATGATGCTTTGGCGGTTTTGGCGTCAGGTGCAGGACAACCAGCGTTTAGTCTTGGATGCCAAGACAGCAGCGATACAACGAGAAAACGATGTCAAATACCGTCGTCTTCATGAAAGTCTGCGGGATGCTTATTCCATGGTAGAAATGTCAGGCCGTTTTATCGATGCCAACCAGACCTACCGTGACATGCTCGGCTATTCGGACGAAGAACTGATAAAATTGACCTATTTAGATATAGTTCCTAAAAAATGGTATGCATTTGCGGCACAGATGCTTGTAGAACAAATCTTACCTCATGGACAATCACCTGTATTTGAGATCGAATACATTCATAAGAATGGTACTGTCTTTCCGGTTGAGTTAAGCGTCTTTTTGCTGCGTGATCAACAGGATCAACCAGAGGCCATGTGGGCCATCGCACGTGACATTACAGAACGCAAAGCAATAGAAGCCAGACTAAAACTGCAGGCACGCCGTTTCCAGGGCTTACTCGAATTACCCACCCTCGCCGAACAGATGGATGAGACGGCGTTTATGCAGCGTGCGTTGGCGCTTGCGGAAGAACTCACCGAGAGCGAGATATCTTTCATTCATTTTGTCAACCATTTTGCCGACGACCCTTCGGAAACCATTGAGCTGGGTACATGGTCGCGTCGAACGTTGGAGCACTACTGCACAGCGGTGTACGAAAAGCACTATCCTGCTGATCAGGCAGGTCTCTTGGCAGATTCCTTGCGCCACAAAACACCGATTATCGTGAACGACTATGCCCATCATTCAGAGAAGTGCGGCCTGCCCGAAGGACACGCAAGATTGGATAGGTTTCTTTCCATACCTGTGTTCGAGAAAGATCAGGTTGTCATGCTCACTGGCGTTGGCAACAAGACCATCGACTATACTGAAACAGATGTAGAAACGGTACAGCTCATTTCTGAGTCGTGCTGGCGCATCCTACAACGGCACCGTGCGGCAGCCGTCCTGCGTGCGAGTGAGGCAGCACTACGCCAAAGCGAAGGTCTATTGCGCGGCATTGCCGATAACAGCAGCGCCCTGATTTTCGTAAAAGATTTGGCTGGCCAATATTTTTTCGTGAACCGGAGTTGGAAAGAACGCTTCGCTGTGCCCGACGTGGTGGAACGTGGGAAAACAGACTACGATATTTTTTCACGGGAGACAGCTGCTATCCTTCGGAATACCGATCAACAGGTTGTCCAGTCGCTCGGGCAAGTAGAAACGGAGATAAATATATCACAAGCCGATGGCATTCATACTTACCTTTCGCTCAAATTCCCACTTGTGAACAGTGTAGGTGACATCGTTGCTGTTTGTGGTATAGCGACTGATATCACGCAACGCAAGCAAAACGAAGAGCAGTTACGAAAACTCTCCCTTGCAGTAGAACAAAGTCCAGAAAGCATCGTCATTACTGATCTGAATGCCAATATTGAGTATGTCAATGAGGCGTTTGTCCGAGCGAGTGGCTATTCTCGTGCGGAGGTGATCGGCCAGAACCCGCGTATACTACAATCAGGCCACACACCCCGCGAGATCTACGAAAACCTTTGGGGGCACCTCGTACACGGCCTTGCATGGAAGGGAGAATTCTTCAATCTACGCAAAGACGGCACGGAATATATCGAATTCGCACGGATTGCCCCCTTACGTCAACAAGCAGACGGCCCATTGACACACTATGTCTCAGTGAAAGAGGACATCACCGAGAAAAAACGTCTTGGTGAAGAACTGAGTCGCTACCGACTCAACTTGGAAGAATTGGTAAAACAGCGCACAGAGGAACTCACCACCGCACGGCAGCAAGCAGAAGTGGCCAGCCGCGCCAAAAGTGCCTTTCTCGCCAACATGAGCCACGAAATTCGCACGCCAATGAATGCGATTGTTGGTCTAGCCCATCTGTTGCTGCATGACGCAACAACGCCCGAACAGGCGACACAGCTTGGAAAAATCGAACGCGCCGCCCGTCACTTGTTGTCCATCCTCAATGACATTCTCGACCTCTCGAAGATCGAAGCAGGACGCTTGGAACTCGAACAAACCGATTTTCACCTCGGAATCCTGCTTGAAAATGTGTGTTCCTTGATCGCAGAAGAAGTCCGTTCCAAAGGTCTCACACTTCAGGTGGATCCTAATGCGGTTCCCCTCTGGTTGCATGGCGATCCCGTCCGATTGCAACAAGCATTGCTCAACTATGTCAACAATGCCGTCAAGTTTACACCAAGGGGTTCTGTCTGTCTGCGCGTTCGCTTGGAGCAAACCCTAGGCGAGCAGCTGTTGCTCCACTTTGAGGTCGAAGACACCGGTATCGGCATTGCCACGGACATCCATGGCCGTTTGTTTCAGGCATTTGAGCAGGCAGAAGCTTCGACCACGCGACGGTTTGGCGGTACGGGGCTTGGTCTTGCCATCACTCGGCGTTTGGTAGAAATGATGGGCGGTGTCGTGGGCGTGAACAGCACGCCAGGGCAGGGCAGTACGTTCTGGTTTACCGTACGTCTGCAACAAGGGCTGGGTCAAATACCTGAGGCCCCTTCCCTGCATGTGGTCAATGCCAAAACAGCCCTGCATCGGTATGTGGGGACACGGATTTTGTTGGTCGATGACTCTGAAATCAACCGTGAAGTCACGTTGCGGTTGCTAAACGGCACAGGCTTGCTCATCGATACAGCAGAGCACGGTCAAGAGGCGTTCGACAAAGCCAACAGGACGGATTACGCCCTCATCCTCATGGACGTACAGATGCCTATCATGGACGGCCTAGAGGCCACTCGTGCTATTCTCGACTTGCCTGATCGTGCGAAAGTACCGATTTTGGCCATGACCGCCAATGTGTTCGACGATGATCGAAGAGCCTGTCAGGATGCGGGCATGGTTGGTTTTATTCCCAAACCAGTCTATCCGGACACTCTCTACAGCACCTTGTTGCTGTGGCTGCCGCCGTCGGATTCGTCAGAAACCGTGTGCGTTCAGTCTGCCCCAGAGACGCCCTCAGAAACCGCCGCCGTTCTCCCGACTGGTTTTCTGCACACAGATACCCCACCCGCAGGATCCTCCCTATCGGGCCTGGATACGGTACTCGGTCTCAGTCTTTGGCAAGAGGAGGCGGTCTATCGACAGTTTCTACGCATGTTCGCAGCCGAGTATGCCAACAGTGGACAAATTATGGCAGAGGCTCTGAGCAAAAACGAGGTGGGTAATGCAGCCAAGCTCGCGCACAAGGTAAAAGGTGCCGCAGGCAGTTTGGCGCTCACCGAGGTCGCACAGCAGGCAAACAATCTGCACCGCGCACTCAAGGCAACTACAGGGATGGGGGAGGCGTTGGCACGCTTTCAGCAGGCCTTGACGATCGCATTGTCCTCCATTGCCTACTACGCGCCCGAAGAACCCCTCAACGCAGAACCACAGGAACCACTACAAGAGTCGTCCCTTCAGGATCAAAGTGCGCCCTTACTCATGGCCTTGTTGCAGGCGCTTGATGCAGACAATCCCGATCGCTGCGAACCCCTCGTGAACGAATTGGCGCGTTTCTTGCCGTCCGAGTCCCTAGAAGCGGTTCGTGCCGCCATAGGTGCGTTTGACTTTCCAGGCGCAGAAACCGCGACCCGCACGCTTGCAAGGTCTCTTGGCATCGATCTGGACGGGATTGCGCTATGATGGGCCCCATTCTGCTCGTCGACGACGAACCGAGCAACCTCAGCATCCTGCGTACCATTTTGGCACCGGACTACCCGCTCGTGTTCGCCCGTAACGGCAACAGGGCGCTCAGCATGGTGGCCAAACACAACCCATCGCTCATCCTCCTCGATATCCAGATGCCCGATATGGATGGTTTCGAGGTGTGTCGCCGCATCAAAGCCAACCCGCAAACCGAAGACATTCCTGTGATTTTCGTCACAAGTTTGCTCACTGTCAGCGACGAAGCCACGGGTTTTGATGCAGGAGCGGTGGATTATATCGTGAAGCCCGTGTCACCTAGGATCGTGAAAGCGAGAATCCGTGCGCAACTGTCACAAGTGAGTGCGAAACAACTCGAAAGAAGCCATCGTGATGCCATTGCCGTACTCGCAGAGGCCAGTGAGTTTCGGGATACGGATACGGGGGCACATATTTGGCGTATGGCAGCGTACAGCACAACCTTAGCCCGTGCTATGGGTTGGCCATCTGTGGAATGTCAGCAGCTTGAACTAGCCGCATCGATGCATGACATTGGCAAGCTTGGTATTCCTGATTATATTTTGCTAAAACCTGGCGTGCTGGATGAGAGGGAGTTGATTATTATGCGATCGCATACAACAATCGGCTACAATATCCTCTCCAAAAGTTCTGCGCCGATCTTTCAGATGGCTGCCACGATCGCACGCTGTCACCATGAAAAGTGGGACGGTTCCGGGTATCCGGCTCGACTGTCTGGGGAGGCGATTCCTGAGACGGCTCGCATCGTCGCGGTGGCGGATGTATTTGATGCACTCAGCATGACCCGCCCCTACAAAAAATCTTGGCCGCTCGATCGCATCGTAGAAAACTTGACCAGCAACGCAGGGAGCCACTTTGACCCTCGCCTGATCGAGCATTTTATGCGCATTCTGCCGAATATCCTGGCGATCAAGGATCACTGGAACGATCATCCGCCCAAAAAACTTGAGTAAAACCATGCGCAGCGGTTTACTGCTGGATCAACTTCTGGAGGCTGTTATGGGCGGGAAAATCCTCTTAGTGGAGGATGAAGACATCGTTGCAGGTTTCATCAAGACGATCCTTGCATCCAAGAACCTCGACGTTACACGCACTTCCGACGCAGAATCCGCGTGGACCATCCTGGAAACCCGTGGTGCTGAGTTTGGGACTATTTTGCTCGATCGTCACCTGCCACACATGGATGGCATGACACTCATGCGCCGCATCAAGGATCATCCGGCGCTTTGTCACATCCCCATCATCATGGAAACGGCCTCCGATGACGTCAACAGCATCCAAGAAGGACTGAACGCAGGCGCATACTACTACCTCACCAAACCGCTACAACCGAGGCTGTTGTTGGCGGTGGTGGATACGGCACTGACGCATTATCACCACTCGCTGCCTACGCAAGACAGCGTCCAGACCACCACCCATTCGCTCCGCTACTTGATACAGGGTATTTTCCGCTTCCACACCCTTACAGAAGCACGTACCTTGGCGTACGACCTCGCGCATAGCTGCCCCCATCCAACCCTGGTTGCAGTAGGCTTGCTGGAACTCTTCGTGAACGCCGTGGAACACGGCAATCTGGGTATCCGCTATGAGGAAAAAACCAAGCTGGTGCTTGAGGGTCACTGGGAACAAGAGGTCGAACGACGTTTGATGCTGTCACCGTACCGCGAACGGCATGTAACCGTAACGCTCGTTCGGGACGCGCAAGCCGTCGCCCTTACCATCCATGATCAAGGTGAAGGCTTTGACTGGCAGCAATACCTAGAATTCGATGCCAAGCGTGCGTTCGATCCGAATGGCCGTGGCATAGCCCTAGCGCGGAAGTCGGCCTTCGACTCCGTACGATACGAGGGAAAGGGCAATCAGGTGGTCGTGAGCATCCGCCAACCGGAACCGATCGAACGGATCGCCTAGAAAAAATCACCTAGAAAAAATCGCCTAGAAAAAAGCCACTCCTGGCAGTTCTGGCAGAAGTGGCTTTCAAACTACGACGAAATATCCGTATCAATCGGGCGGGTCGATGCGGTTGAACCACTTGCGTGACCCGAGGCGTTTCCAGTCGCGTTGTGGCTGCATACCCATGCGTTGAATCACCACCTTAACGCGCTTGCGGGTTTCCTCACGAGGGAGGGCACCACGCGTCAACGCTTGGTAGAAATCCACAGCTTGTTCAAAGCGCCCACGGGAGATACTCGGTGTACCCTTGCCTCTGGCGGCCAGTCGGGCTTCCCGGGCACTGCGTGGTTCCGATAAAAACGTGTGGAGATGCTTCTCCACATCGCTCTCTAAGGATACGCCATCTGCGCTGGTGGTCTCATGGAGCAGTGTCCCTGCTTCTTTCAGGCTGAGCCCAAACTCTGTAAGGCCAGCCTTGAGCAACTCGCGCTCGTGCTCCAAAAAAACGATTCTCTGTGGCCTGACATGCAGGCGCACATAATCAGCGTAACGCTTGGCGACAACGCGGCGCGTATAACGCTCGCGGGAGTAGGTGTCCTCCACGGATTTCAGTCTCGCCGGTGCGGAAGAATAGTGCAAACTACCACTGGCACGGAAAGAAAGCAACCCATTCCGAAGATCGAAACGAGAGCATCTCTCCAGGACAATGCGCTATGATTCTGATTCCATCGTGCGCATGACACGACGGGTGATTATTCTACGACAATTTATGCGCTGTGTGTGCGCCTTTGGGTCGATTGTAAGTTCTTTCGTGGTTTCGTGCGTAGTGTCGTGGGGGGGGGATGGAAGGTCGCTTGATCACACTAGAGGGCACGGAAGGGTGCGGCAAAACGACCCTGATTGGTTTTGTCCAGCGTTGGCTCGTGGGGCGACTAGGTTCAGGTTCGGTGGTGGTAACACGCGAGCCGGGCGGCACTGCCTTGGGGGAGGGGGTGCGTGGTCTGTTGCTCGCCCCTTGTGAAGGAGGAATGACCAGCGATGCTGAGTTGCTGCTGCTCTTTGCAGCACGTGCGGAACACCTTACGAGGGTCATCCGTCCTGCGTTGGCGAGGGGAGCATGGGTGCTGTGCGATCGGTTTGTCGATGCGACCTATGCCTACCAGGGGGGAGGGCGGTCGATTCCGACTGCGCGAATTGCAGCGTTAGAAACGTGGGTGCAAGACATGCGAACCCCCGATCTGACGTTGTTGCTGGATCTTCCCGTTGAAGTCGGCATAGCGAGGGCAGGACGACGGAGTGCTTTGGATCGCTTTGAGCGCGAGGAAATGGCCTTTCACGATCGGGTACGGGCGGCCTACTTGAGGGCTGCGGCTGCACAACCGAACCGTTTCAGGGTCATCGACGCAAATCGCCCGATCTTGGAGGTCGAAGCGAGCATCGACCGGATTCTGAACGCCTGGATCGAGGCACACATTCAAGCAGCGACTCAACAAGAGACCGCAAGAATCCCCTGGCTTTAGCCATGGGAAGGAAAGCGAGAGCCGTTCTGTATTGGTAATTGGTAATTGGTAAAAGGAGTTGCACTTCAAGCTTGAATCCGCCAGTAGTTTAGCACTAACGGCGCAATTCTTCAGGAATCGGCAGATCATGAAACTCCTTATTTGCGGTGCCAACACCCGTGCGGCGTAATTTATAAACGAAGGCAAGAATCTGCGCAACCGCTTGGTACAATCCCCCCGGGATTTCTCGTTCCAGGTCAGCATAGTGGTACAGGGATCGCGCCAACATTGGAGCCGTGATCACAGGTACCCCCGCCTGCGTTGCAATCTCACGGATACGAAGGGCGATGAGATCCGCGCCCTTGGCAACCACCGAAGGTGCGCTCATTTTGGCACCATCATAGCGCAACGCAACGGCATAGTGGCTCGGGTTGGTGATGACCACATCTGCATTCGGCACTTCTGCCATCATGCGTCGTTTCGACATTTCCCGCTGCATTCTGCGAAGACGTCCCTTCACTTCGGGTCGACCGTCACTTTCCTTGGATTCATCGCGCAGTTCTTGACGGGTCATTTTGAGTCCGTGGCCGTATTCCCAAATCTGAAAGGGAATATCTGCAGCAGCAACGATCAAGAGTGCACACGCCAGGAACAAAAAGCCCCACAGGAGGATTCCCCCCTCCCGTGCGAAACCCACCAACAAGTCCCCTCGTGCTAACTGCATCAACTCTGGCGTATAATGACGAACCAGCAGCCATCCAACACCCATCATTAAGCTAAACTTGATTAGGGCTTTTCCGAGTTCTACCAACCCTTGCCAACTGAAGATACGCTTTAATCCCGCCAAGGGACTGATCCGTTCTGCCTTGAAATTCAATGCCTCCGTACTGAAAGACCACCCCCCCAAAGCCATGGGTGCTGCGAGGGCCGCGATAATCAGCAACAGGATCAGTGGTGCGAAATCGCGTGCTGCAGTGAATAACAATTCACCAAACAAGCGTCCCATCCAACTTGGGTCTTGTATTTGCTCTCGGGTGAGTGTAAATCCCCGCCGCATCACCTCTGCAAGCGAAGCGACAAACTGCCCACTGAAAGAAAGCAGCCCAACCGCAGCGGTCAACGTGACCAGCAGTGTATTTAATTCACGAGAACGGGGTACCTGACCCCGTTCCCGCGCTTGCTCTAAGCGTCGCGGGGTCGCTTCTTCGGTGCGTTCTTGCCCTGATTCCTCTCCCACACGCTACCCTTTCGTGGAGCTGAAAGAGAGGCTATGCACCACGTCGAACGCGGCCCGCATTAGGTGCCCCATTTGATCCGCCAGAATGGGCAACGTGTAGATTACAATGAGGAGACCAGCACCCAAGGTGATGGGAAATCCCACAGAGAAAATATTAAGAGCAGGTGCAGCACGGGTCGCTACGGCAAAAGCTAGGTTGATCAACGTCAAAACCCCAATCATGGGCAGCGCAATCAGCAACCCTCCCCGCAGGATGATACCGGCCCACACAGCAACGTCCCACCAGGTTTCTGGCGCTGGTCCAAGCGGGCCAACCGGTAGACTCCGAAAGCTATCAGCCAAGGCTGCCAAGGACATCAAATGACCGTCCAAGGACAGGTACACGAGCGTCACCAAGAAGGTATACAACTGGGCCACGATGGGCACCGACATTCCATTTTGGGGGTCAATGAGCGAGGCAAATCCCAGCCCCATCAGTTGTCCCACCATTTGCCCCCCCAACTCGACAGCTACAAAAATGAGACGCAGGGTAAATCCCATTGCACTTCCGATGATCACTTGGTTGAACACGGCGATCAGGCCATCGACACTGAGCGGATCGACAGGTGGTGGCGGTGGAAGCGTAGGAACGATCACGAGCGTAAGCGCAAACGCAAAAACGATACGGATTTTTTTTGGCACGGTCTGTGTGCCAAACACTGGCGCCGTTATCACCAAACTCGCAACGCGTGCCAACGGCAAAATCAGCGCCTCCACCCAAGAGACGATCTGATCATTGCTTAGCACAAGGGGCGTCACGATGCGTTACCCAATCAGCGTTGGGATACTTTCATACAGACGCCTCGTATAATCGATGAGGTGTATCAACATCCAATGCCCTGCGATGAGCATCACAGCCATGAGGGCAAGCAACTTGGGAATAAAACTCAGGGTCATTTCATTGATCTGGGTGGCGGCTTGAAACAAACTAATCACAAGTCCCACCACCAAGGCCGCCAACAAAGGCGGTGCTGCAAGCAACACCGTCACCTCTAGGGTCTGGCGTCCCACCGTCATAATCGTTTCTGGGGTCACGCGACCTCCCGAGTCAGGGTGCGACCGCTGCTTTCAGAATGGCCTTCACTTCGTCCATGGAGGGATCGATTACGGTGTAGCGTTGTGGCAGTTCTTCTAGACGCTCAAAGCCTGCTGGCCGCGCTGGAACACAGCCTAAGGCTTCTTGAAGGGTGTGCTCGAATTTGATCGGTTGCGCGGTTTCCTCGCAGATCAAAGGCACGCCTTCTTCCTGGTATTCCAGTCCGACTTTCAGTCCATCGGCGGTGTGGGTATCGATCATCACGCCCTGTTGCTTCCAAACCTGGCGGATGGTGGCCAGCCGATCGGCGTGCGTGCTCGTGCCAGAGACAAAACCGAACCGATCGATGTTCTGATACCACGTTTCCTGAGAGACATCGAACGCACCGGTTTGTTCCACCGATTGCCATAGGGTGCGTACTTGCGCTGGATCGTGGCCCACTGCATCGTAGACAAATCGCTCAAAATTGGATGCCTTGGAGATGTCCATGGATGGGCTGCTGGTTCGAAAGACCTGGCTCGGGGGTCGGACACGGTAGCGACCAGTCGCAAAGAATTCGGCCAAAACGTTGTTCTCGTTCGTTGCGAGAATGAGTCGTCGAATCGGCAGACCCATTTGACGGGCGATGTGTCCGGCACACACGTTTCCGAAATTGCCCGTCGGAACGGCAAAGGAGACCTGCTGTTTGTTGTGCTGTGTCACTGCAAAATAGGCACTAAAATAATAAACGATTTGGGCGATAATACGCGCCCAGTTAATCGAATTGACGGTACCGATTCGATAGCGTGCCTTGAAGTCTGCATCGGCGCTCATCTGTTTGACCAGATCCTGGCAATCGTCGAAAACCCCTCGCACAGCAATGTTATAGATGTTCGGGTCTTGCAGGGAATACATTTGAGCGGCTTGAAAGGCGCTCATTTTGCCGAAGGGCGACAACATGAAAACACGGACATTGCGCTTGCCACGCAAGGCATACTCAGCACTGGAACCGGTATCCCCAGAGGTTGCCCCTACGATGTTGAGCCATGTACCTTGCCGATCTAAGACATATTCAAACAGATTGCCCAAAAATTGCATGGCAATGTCTTTGAAGGCGAGCGTTGGGCCATTCGAGAGACCGAGCAACCACACCCCTGATGTTAAGGGGCGTACGGGGGCAATCGCGTCTGAACCGAATATCTCCGCTGTGTAAGTGCGATCTACAAGGGATCGCAGGTCGTCGGGGGGGACGTCGTCCACGAAGCGGCGAATCACCTCATACGCCAACTGTCGGTAGGAAAGACCACGCCATGCTGTCAGTTCCTCGTTCGAGACCACCGGACACACTTCGGGGACGCTCAAGCCCCCATCGGGAGCGAGGCCATCTACGAGGATCTCTGTGAACGAGCGGGGTGCCATCCCCCCCCGCGTGCTCAGGTAACGTATCTTTCGGTTCAAGTGGTTGACCATGCTGACTTCTTCGGTGGCGTTTTCTATAGGATGGAGGCAATAAAAACAAGCGAATACGATTTCTTACAGAGTGCCAAACACAGCGATCATGGGAGCATCACATCGGAGATGCTGATGCCATTCTGCCAGTCAAAGTTGATCGTGTTGTGGGAGGTGCCAACACCGGTGTCCCGTCTGTCGGGTGGAGGTGGATAGCGTAGCACCACCACACGCCCTTGGTTGTTCGAGACCCAGCCAGTGGGTGGTTGTTTGTCCACGGCGTCCGCTCCGCTGATGGTATGTTGCACGGCACACGATTGGCCACCAAAGGCTGTACTCACGGTGGTTCCACTGTCGAGAAGAACCGCCCATATTTCGAATTCTATCGGCAAATCGCCTGCTTGCGTGGGGGCAACATAATTGGGTGTAGAAGCTTGTGTCGTGAATGAGGATGGAGAACACTTGCTATCGCCACAGGTCTGGCACTGTGTAGCACTTTTGCACACCACCAAGAAACAGAAATCACCCGCACCTTTGAGATCAACGCCCAATTCGCGCCGAATGTCGGTTTCACTTTGGTTGCCTGTCTTGGTGGTTTCCAGATAAAAACCACGCTCGTTGAACCGTGCCTTTTCTCGTGCTGCGATGGCCATCAGATAGGGTTTGGCCTCGTCCGTGTGCCCTTGCAGAAGAAAAGCTGTAAATTTCGGCATCGCAATGGCCGCAAGAATGGCGATGATAGCCGTGACGACCATGAGTTCGACCAATGTAAAACCATCACCCGATCGGAGACGGGTTGGGAGGGGGGGATCAGGTTGGTTGCTAGGGATCATCGCCGGTACCTCTGTGGTCAGGCTCTCAATAAGAGCTGTTTGTGATCGGTATCTGGAGGGCGTCATCGACACCGTGTAGCAAAAAGAGACCGCGATTACCCGCCACCGCGACGCGGTCATTGAGCAGTGCAGTCAGGTTGGTAGCCGTCACCTGGGGCAACACCTGTCCTTCCCAGTGCCAGACAGTCCCCTCTCGCTGAAACAAGTCGATGCCCTGGGTGGATGCTGTGTAAAGAATGTTACCCGACACGGCCATGGTTCGAACGGGGTGAGACCCCCCTGCGATGCCCTCGACAGGAAGGAGTGTCGGGGGTGCGCCGTGTGTGGATTCCATCAAAAGACCCCTCCCTGATGCAGTCTCCCCCGCAATGATCACGCCGCGCTCCCCGTCGGGGACAATCCGTGTAGGGGCGGGCGAGAGCGGATATCGTGTCCAGGCGGTGCCCCCCTCCGACGAAACCGACAACCCTGCATTGGTTGCGACATACAGGGTGCCTCCGGTTGCGACACAGTCGCGCACTGCTCCCCTTTCTGCCAAGGGCACCCAGGTTACACCATCATCGGAGGAACGAAACAGACCATCGGTACGGGTGCCGACGATCCAAGCGGTTGTGGTCTCGGTCAAGCAGGTGACCGCTGAATCAGCATGTTGTAGCAGAAGTTTGCGCCACGTTTCTTCGGTGGTGCCGTTCTTCTGTATGGCATGGTGTAGGAACAATCCATTGGTACCGCCGATCAGGAGGGTACCTGTGTGGGTGACATGGAACACATCGCTTCTTTCAGGGACTTGCCCAAAATATTTTTGCTCGCTCCCACACGACGGAGAAGGGCCTCCTGAGCTATGCCCGGTAGTATGCCATGTGGTATGCCCAGCGGTATGCCACAAACCCCCCTCCGACAAGACGGCGTAGGTACCGCCACAGGAATCAGCCGCCGCCATCTGGACAGAGACCGAGAGGGGTACGGGTACCCAAACGGGATGGGCTAGGTTGACGCGGAACAGACCCTGGGGACGCGTGGCCACCCAGCATTGTCCCCCTTGGGCGGGGAGGATGCCGGTGATCTCCTCGATGCCTGCTGGTTCCCCACCAACGGGTACCCACTCCCCCGATCCGGTTCCGGTTTTTTGGACGACATAGAGTCCGTGGTGTGCGACGCTTGCGACCAGTGCTGTGGGTGTGACGCCGATTTTCTGGACGGTGGCCTGTTCTGGCAATCCGAGGTTGATCGGCTTCCAGCCGAGGGTATCGTGACGATAGACCCCTTCGTGGTAGGTGCCTGCATACAAGATACCTTGTGCGTCTGTTGCGAGCGCAAGAACTGCTTGCTGATCCAAGCCACTTTTTGACCAAGTTACCCCAGCATCTGTCGATCGGTACATGCCGCCGCCGAAGGTGGCTGCCCACACAGTACCGTTGCCCTCTTGGAGGAGGTCAGAGACGTGGCCTTCGTGCATCTCTGTGCCGACTGGATACCAACTGGCTCCGTGATCGTCGGAGCGCAACAATCCTTTTTTCCAGGTACGTGCCAGCAGAGCACCCTCGGTGAGGTTGATCAAGAAAAAGACCTGTTCCTCTGTTTGTGTATTGCGCCAAGTCTGCCCATCATCGCTGGAACGAAACAAGCCATCCAATCCAGCACCGTAGAGGGTTCCCTTGGGTGCGATCGTGACCATGGAAAAATACGTATTGGGCAGTGTCAACGCTACCTGAGTCCACCCGACCCCCTCAGTGAATCGATAAAGGCCACCTGGTTCGCTGGTCACTGCGTAGATTGTACCTGTTGCCGCACCATGGAGAGAAAGAACACCCGGTACCGCAATGGGAAGTACCGCCCAAGCAGTGGCGTTGAAAAAGAGCATCCCCAGGAGGAACGAAAAGACTGTGGTGCGAATGGTGCGAATCTTTTCCATCGTATGACGATACATTAACGCAAGCCCAAGACGTCTTGCATATCGTAGAGTCCTGGGGGTTGTTCAGACACCCAACGTGCGGCACGCATGGCACCGGTTGCGAAGGTCATGCGACTGGAGGCGCGATGGGTGATCTCGATGCGTTCGCCGAGGGCGGCGAACAGGACGGTATGATCGCCCACGATGTCGCCTGCACGGAGGGTGGAAAAGCCAATCGTCGAGCGATCGCGTGCGCCGATGGTGCCCTCACGGCCGTAAACGGCACAGGTGGCCAGGTCTCGATTCAGGGCAGCAGCCACGATCTCTCCCATGTGCAGTGCGGTACCAGAGGGGGCATCGACTTTCATGCGGTGGTGTGCCTCTAGGATTTCCACATCCACCGTATCCCCTAAGACACGTGCAGCCAGATCCAACAGTTTGAAGCAGAGGTTGACACCCACACTCATGTTGGGAGAAAAAACCACGGGAATCTCACGGGCTGCTGCTGCAATGCATGTTTTTTGCGTCGCATCAAACCCTGTGGTTCCGATGACCATGGCTTTGCCTGCGGTGCGACAGAGATCGAGTGCGGACAGGCTGGGTTCGGGACGCGTAAAATCCACCAAAACGTCAAAAAAATCTGCATTGGGGGTATCGGTGACGAGCACACCGAGTGCGTTCATGCCTGCGAGAATACCCACATCGGTGCCCACGGCAGGATGACCGAGGCTTTCTAAGGCAGCAGTGAGAAGGGTATTGGGGCTTGCTTGGCTGGCTTCTACCAGGGATCGACCCATACGACCTGCAACACCGTGAATGGCAACACGCATTACGTTAGCTCTCCTGCTGATCAACCATGGGCAACATTGCCTGTATTCTTTTGGAACGGTTATACTGAATCGACGCCGATTTTCTCGTTGAGCTTTTCTTCAATGCTTTTTTTGTAGCGGAGAAAATCGATTATTTGTACTTCATTGGCTGAACGGTTCACGCATGCGTTTGGCGGAAGGTCAACACTGGTGATGTACGCAGGATAACGTTCTCCACTGCGGCGGCGCAGTAGGATATAATTTGCGACCTCTTGAAACAAAGTGTTCCCGTACTGAGCGGACGAAAACTCTTTCTCGTCACAAGAAAATACATAACTGGTGCTGTTGCCTTCTACTTTGCTGTTCACGCGCACGCTGAAATACCTACCATATTCATTAGAATACGGTTTTTCAGCAAGAGAGAATCCAGAGTCTCCCGCCATGATTCTGTAAAACAGGATTCCGATCCGTGGTGCGTCCGTTGGATCGGGTTGTGTATTTTCTGCTGCCGCAGAGGTCTCTCTATCGGCGACGGACTTGGTGCTAGCAATACGATCTCCGAGAGAGTACACAAAAAACTGATGAAAATGATTGATGAGTGTTTTGTCATCATGGAACAGGGTTTTCTGATAAAACAGAGAACCATGCTCATCCAACACATAGATCTCAACGACTTTTCCGGTCACTTGGTAAAACAACTGCACCATATTTTTTTGATTCGTTTTGTACATCAAAGGAAAGGGTGAATTCGACAATGCATATCGATCGATCCGTGTTTCTGTAAACAGAGGTTTTGGCTCAGCCAGGATCCGCAACACATCAGGGAAAGATTCATGATGTATGTAAAGCAGCGCGTCCTCTTCTTTGCCGCTATCTGGGTTCCTTTTTTTACCAGGATATAATAAGTAGAAAGAGTTTCCACAAATCAAAAGATAGCGAAACATCCTTTTTATGCGATATCCTTCTTGCGCCTGTTCTTGTGGTTTCGTGTTCTTTGTATTCTCGTCAGGATCTACCATGACGACGCCTAGAAAAAACTCGCGCACATCCTTGTATAGATCTGAGATACGACGCACCAGCGATATAGAATGGGTGGAAGAAAAGCTATGCACGTTGGGCAAAGGGGGTAATGGAACCTCTTCTTTCGATATATTCAAGCGCAGGTAGTCACAGAGGCTATTGACCAGTACGTGCTTATCCTGATGCGAATAATTAAACGCCTCTTGCCAACTAGTGACAACGAGTAGATCAGCCGTCACAGCCAGGTTGAACGAGGCATTGCCATAGCTCAGAACATCACCACGGTTGCTGATAAAATCAACACCACTGCGATTGTGGGCTGCCATCGGATCAACACCAATGTTGATAAGCAACATGGTTCTGATAATTTGCGCGGGTTTACCAAAATCCTCTGGTTTTGAATACGGCACAGATCCATTGGGTGCGAAATCTCTTAGGCACCTGAGCACGGAGTTGACCTCTTTCATATCGAGGAAACTGGTACGCTTCTTCAGTGCAATCATGGTGCCTGCACCAATGATCTTATTAAAATGACACCATGCAAGCAGCGTTACCACACTGGTTGATTTTTTGATCTCGTCTTCTTTGCCCTCTTTTGCGGGGTTTCGTAGAGACAAGAACCAATCGTCTTTGCCCAGCTCAATGGTAATATGCGTTTCTGACAAATCTTTTACGATACCACGGTAAATGATGTCAATCTTTTGAGGACTTGCATCAATCGCCGAGAATAGTTTTCGGCCAAGAATTGTGCGATCATCGTCACTCACGAGACTAGAATCTTTGGCATATCTGTTCCCAAAACCAGACAATATCGTATAACTGCCACCCAATTCCTTGATTAACAATCTCTTTTCCCGTAATACACGATGCCCTTTCCAATGATCGTGTGAGTAAATGTCAGAGATTTGGGCATTGTCCCACCCCCAACCAGTCACCAGTGACTCCATGGATTCACGACGCCACGCGGGTATGCTGTCAGCCTTCCCAATCGCACTGAGGGTCACGTTTATTTTTAAATAAAAACAACGACGCACAAGTTCAAGACGGTCTAATTCTTTCTGTTTTTCTGCAGAAGCGTCTTCTAGTATATCAATACGCTTCTGGAGATAATTCCCAAGCTTCTCCATCAGCATGACATAGGGATCTAATTTATTTAGATCCGTGACACCAGTGTATACGTCTTTTTTGTAACGCAAACAAAGAAGATCACTGCGTGGATACTCATCCGCGTAGATTTCTATCAAAAGGATTTTGAGTAGAGATTTATAAGGGGAATCGATCCCTTTGTAGACTTGCCAAAGACCAGCCCCGTAAAATTCCTCAGGGGGAATATGCGCAAGACCACCAAAATCAATCACATCATCGGCGGCTATGAAACGTCGCCTGAGCAAGGACTGTAAACATTCATCGTAATCGCCCTCACACTCCGGAGGAATCAACCACCAGGCCGGATAGCGACCCACCAAAAAGACGCCAGTACGATAAAACTCATCGAGCAGCAAGTGGTGTTGCGTCGAACCGCTGTTCTCGCTATCCAGCTTTCCCACCTCACCCGATCGAAATTTATCAGCATCCATCGGAAAGAAATGAATCTCCAGTTCGATCTCTTTCAGCGCCCACACCTCAATTTTCACCGCCTTTTTCAGAAGATCGCTATATTCCTCTGGATTCAATTCGGGGTTATAGCATAACCAAAAGTCCAGATCGCTCTTGCGCGAATGGGCTATGGTACCAATACTCCCCATGACAAAAATCGAATAAACGGCATGTTTAAGGGGACGTTCAAACTTGTTTTTTTTCGTGAACCTTTGCACCGCATGGATGCCTTCCTTGGTAGGCTGATAATCCGAGATCCCACAAGGCGCATTCTGCGAAACATAGCCAGGAAACATCGGATGATTGACGTGAAACAGCAACGGCAGGGCATCTAGAAAATCTTTCTGACTCTGGCGCAACGAGTCCCGCGTACGATTGAGTCGCTCTTGGTTGATAATCTGGAAGCGCCTCCTGATTTTTTTCAGATCAGACATGTCCTCCAAGGGGTTCAAAGGACGAGCAATACCTGACTGCGCACTGTCATCATGCGTTGACACTTGATGCTCAACTGCTTTAAAGATCATCCGGAAAATCCTCTCATCTCTCTACCAAAGAAACACCAACCCAAGTTGCCACCTATCAGGCGACGAAGACCGCATAAGAAATATGATATTTCAGGCTGCGAATTGAAAGCTGTGAGCCAGGACAAACAGAAATGCTTTTAATTCAAAACCAGCACTGGTAACTGCATGAATCGTCTT
>CAIJYR010000099.1 GCA_903824965.1 uncultured Thiotrichales bacterium | reverse complement strand
GCGTTAATCCCTTCCAGGTACTGGTTCAGACTTTCCAGGGGGTCGTGCCTCAACCTCGCCTCAGTTGATGAACTAACATCTCCGGAGCGTCCCAACAACACCCTCCTGAGCAGTTACCATGAGTCATGAAATCCGCACGCCGATGAATGCCATCATCGGCCTGTCTTACCTTGCCCTGAGAACTGCCCCCAACCAACGCCAGAAAGATTATCTGCAAAAGATATTGTCCTCTGGCCAACATTTGCTTGGCATTATCAACGAGATTCTGGATATGTCAAAAATTGAAGCGGGCAAACTGACCCTAGACAACACAGAGTTTGTGCTGGGAGAGGTGCTTGAAAGTGTCTCCAATCTGATTATTGAGAAAGCCACCGCCAAAGGACTGGAACTTATTTTTGACATTGATTCGAACGTGCCACACCATTTTGTCGGGGATGCACTGCGTTTGAAACAAATTCTCATTAACTATCTCAACAACGCAGTAAAGTTTACAGAACGAGGAGAGGTTTGTCTGCATATCACCCTTGAGCATGAAAAAATACACGAAGAAACCGCGCAAGAGATCGTGCTTCGTTTCTCCGTCAGTGATACGGGCATTGGCCTGACTGAGGAACAGCAAACACAATTGTTCCAAACGTTCTCCCAGGTCGATCCCTCACCCACCCGTCGTTTTGGGGGGACAGGGCTTGGGTTGGCGCTTTCTAAGAAACTAGCCACCCTCATGGGTGGTGAAGTGGGTGTGGAGAGTGTGCTCGATCAGGGTTCTACCTTTTGGTTTACGGCACGTTTGGGGTGCGCCACCGACAAATACGCTGTCCCAATTCTCCCTGTGGACGTGCAACGCCAGCGTGTGTTGGTCGTCGATGACCACGATCATGCTCGCATGGTACTCGCGGAGATGTTCAAGCATCTTGGTGTGCACGTGGAAGCGGTCGCATCGGGGGAAGAGGCACTCCAGGTAGTCGATCAAGCCAACCATGATCGTTGTCCCTACGATGTGGTAATGATCGATTGTGCGATGCCTGCGATGGACGGTCTCGAAACCGCGAGACGTATCCGTGCACTGCCATGCTTGCAGGGGCAGAGAACGCCACACCTCATCATGATCACCGCTTTGGAGGACGCAAACCTTGCACAACGGGCACACGATCAGGGAATAGAAGACATTCTCCTAAAACCGATTACAGCATCCACCCTGCAGGATACGATCATGCGCATTTCTGGGGGAGGCGGTGCGCCCTTGCTTGCCACTCTCCCATCGTACGTCCTCCCTGATGCGTTAAGATCCCGTCAAGGCGCTCGTATTTTGTTGGTGGAAGACAACGAACTCAACCAGGAAGTGGCCCTAGCACTGCTCACTGAAGCAGGGTTCGTGGTGGAGGTTGCCATCAATGGCCTGCTCGCGGTCGAGCGTGCGCAACAGGCAAACTACGATCTCATTTTGATGGACATACAAATGCCCATCATGGACGGTGTGATGGCGACCATGGAAATTCGCAATAAATTACCGCCGTTTTCTTCTCCCCCCATTGTCGCCATGACAGCGAATGTTATGCAGCATGATCGCGAACGCTACAATGCTGCAGGTATGGTCGACCACATTGGCAAACCCATTGAACCCGATGTATTGTGGGAAGTCCTACTAAAATGGATCAAACCACGATCTACTGATACGCGCATAGACTGCCCGAAGACGAAGGTCATCGTTCCGATACCGAAAATTGCTGGTCTCGACAGGAAAACGGGGCTGCAGCGTGTGATGAACAACCGCTCGCTCTATCTTTCAATGTTGCGGATCTTTCTCGAACATCACCACGCTGACCTAGAGCACATTACCACAGCACTGGGCCATAACGATTGGTCAGAAGCCGATCGTATCGTACATACCCTGAAGAGTGTGGCGGGCAGTATTGGTGCGCATAAATTACAAAATCAGGTCATCCAATTGGAGCGTTTGATCAAAGAGAAGTCAGAGAGAACGCTTTTGGAGGATCAAATGCTGTCTACCTCCGCCGTGCTCTCCCCTCTGCTTGCCGAATTAGAAAGAAAACTTCCCTTTGTGCAGACACCTATCAGAGAGATTCCCATGGATCTTTCAGAGGCAAGGGAACTCTGCGCAAAATTAGCTGACCAGCTGATCCATGGTGACTTTATGGCTAATGAAACCATGGATACCCATGCAGAGATGCTGAAATCTCTTTTCGGGAGCGACTATGATGTGATCCATGAGAACGTCCGAAATTTTGAATTTGATTATGCATTACAGGTGCTAACGAAAGCGGCAGAACAAACGAAGATATTCAAACAGCGGAAGTCCTGATCCGTGCTGAACCAAAATGTTAGGGCGCGAGGATGGCATCCATCTGCAGTCCGTACTCACCGGGCAATTCGGAATCCATGATCTTATCAGCTGGATCGGAGTCTTGTTGGGCGAGGTCTACTCGCGTATGAGGGAGTGGACACTGATGGTCTTTGTCGTAGCACACTTTAACGACTGGCCGCATTCTATCGGTTTCATTCAATTCAGTCACGACGGCCAAGCGTCCACTTTGCAAACGAACGAGGGTACCAATCGGATAGATCCCAATGCAACGGATAAAAAGCTGTACCAATTGTGCATCGAAATGGTGCTTACTCCATTCGATTAACTTCCCTAGGATGAACCGAGAAGGATTTGCTTGTTTGTAACATCGATCCGATGTCAGGGCATCATAGACATCAACAATGGCAATCATGCGTGCGTATTGACTTAATTCATCCCCCTCCTTTCCCAGCGGATAGCCACTCCCATCTAATCGCTCATGATGATCAAAAATCACCTCTTGTGTAATGGTAGGCAATTCAGAAGACTGTAACATCTCACGAGCATAATCGACATGGCGACACATAATGTCGAACTCTCGGTTGGTGAGTGGCCCGCGCTTTTGCATAATTGACAACGGCACTTTGGTTATGCCAATATCATGCAGCAGTCCTCCGAGAGCAATCTGCTGGATACTCTGGCTGGACATGCCCAAAAATTTTCCAAAGGTCGCCAACAAAATAGAGACGGAAACAGAATGTTCGATGTCGTATAATTCCGGTTCACGGATGCTCATCATACCAAGCAGGGCTTCATGGTTGTGAATGACCGATTGTACGATCTCTTCCACAACCGATTCCGCATATTCTACCCTGACGGATCCACCCAACCGAATATTGCTAATGAGTTTGGAAACAATTTGCGTTGCTTCCTTCTTCGCTTTCATGGCACGCGGCCATTCTGTCCGTAGAGGGATCTTTTTCCATTCATTCCTTTCTGGCGTTATCGTTTCTTGAAGAGGTGTTGCTTTCTGAGCAGGCGCAGGGTGTGTTACGGCTTCTTGGAGAGTAGCTGTTATTGCCTCAGAGGAAGGTGCTGTTGCGGTTTCTTGTAGAATATTCTCTATTGCATGAATGACCTCACTAACCTCTACTCCCTCCGTAATATCCGACCCCCTATCCGTATCGATATACACTTCCTGTAGTTTCAGGGCGCGGACTTTTGCCAACTGTCTCTCGGAGGATACTCGAAAACGTTTACCCCAAAAGGGATGATCGATCCAGCCTATATCTAGGTCATGGACAAACATGCCTACCTGTAAGTGCGATGCTTGGATTTTCTTGATCATTCCTCCGCCGAATGACTGAGTGGTTCACTCCTCAAAACCTGCTTGACGCAGGAGGGAACGCGCCTTGTCCTCGTCTTTCGGCACACCGCGCCCTTCCCGATACAACAGTCCTAGATTCGCTTGTGCGCCTGCAAGACCCTGATCGGCAGCCCGTTGAAACCACTGTGCGGCCATCGCAGAATCCTCAGTGGTACATTTACCCTCCAGGTACATGAAACCCAGACCATGTTGTGCCAGGCCGTGGCCTTGCTCGGCGGCGGCACGCATCCAACGATAGGCCTGTAGAGGGTTCCGAACCATGCCCAAACCGGCTTCGAGCATGATCGCCACACGGTATTGTGCCTCTGCATTGCCCTGCTCTGTGAGGGGAGAGAGCAATTGCATCGCACGCGAAAAATGCTTGGCTTCAAAAGCAGAAAGTCCACTCTCTAGGGCCATGTCTTCAGGTACGAGATCAGGTGACACCGATGGAAAAACAGGAGGGTTGTGCTCGGGCATGGTTGTTGTGCTCCTTAAGATAGGGAATTTACAGACGGTGCGTTTGCTTGGAAGTTGAGGCAGCATGTGGCCATACGCGGATATCGTGCCCGATAGATTCTTCAAAGGCAATTTGCCGCTGCTCCACTTGAACGACCAGCGCCGGTTTGCTTTGCAACAAGGTCAGATCAGTCCCCGGTGTCAATCCCATCGCCAGCAAACGATTCAGTTGACGTGGATCACGGGTATCAATGGCTGCGATTTTCACCCGCACACCACACGCCACCTGGGTCAGCGGTACCATCACAGTGTCTATGGTAAGTTGCTTCTTTTGGCAACACAATCCCTCAGGAATGGGCTGTCCATGAGGACATGTCATCGGATGACCCAACAGGGTACAAATCGCATCCACCAACTCAGGCGCTACAATATGCTCGAATTCGCACGCAACCGCTTCGGTTTCCTGGGGTAGTTTCCCGAGGATGTCTACCAACAACCGCTCTGCCAAACGGTGTCGTCGGACAATATTCCGTGCCCTCCCTTCTCCTTCTTTGGAGAAAACAATGCGATCCCCTTCTAGTCGCACGATACCCGTACCAGCAAACTCTTGGAGATAGTGCTCGTAAAGAGCATCTGTATCGTATTTCCGCAATCCCGTCAGGGTGAGATTCTGTCGTTCGCGCAATCGCCAAAGCATTTCCAGCAATTCGTCTCGTCGCCGTTCGGTTTCCAGATCCATCGTGAGTCTCCGTCAATTGTTCAGATTGTTCAAAATGGTCTCAAAATGGCCTCAAAATGGTCTAGTAGTAGGACAGGGACAGCAGGGCGTGTACCAAACCACCTACCAGCACGGCAATTGTAATAATCGCCAGATTGCTTGCGACTGCCCATCGTACCCCAAACTCTCGCGCCATCGCTATCGTATTGGAAATGCAAGGAATAAACAACGTGATGACCACCAAGCCAGTCACGATCTGATTGTAAGTCAGCAGACCATCGGTGGTCATGTTTTTGAAATAAATCGCTCCGACTTCTCGCCGTGCAAGTACCAGAATAAAAACTTCCGTCACCTTGTCCGGCATACCAAGAAATATCGTCACCACGCTGTGCATCGATGATTTGATCATCGTCAAAAGGCCGATCTTGTCTATGGTGAACATGGCGACAGCTGCCAGTAGGAACAATGGGATGGCTTCTTCTAGAAACCATTTGATCCGAAAGAGCGTTTTTTTGACGATCTGCACTGGATGCGGCCATTGAAACATCGGTATTTCCATGATGAACTCATTGGTCTTGGTTCCATCTGACAACAATCGGTTCATCAACAGGCTAGAGAGAATCGTCGTGGTAATCACGGTACCGAGCACGATCAGCATCGCCGAGAAAGGCATCGTCGCCAAAATAGCAAACAAAACGCCCAGTTGCACCGAACACGGTATCCCCAATGCGGCCAGGAAGGAAACCATCAACCGCTCTTTCCGTGTCGCCAGAATGCGACTGCTTAGGGTTGCAGTCGTATTGCATCCCGACCCTAACAGCAAAGGCAATACCGCTTTACCACTCAATCCCAGTGGTAGCAAAGAACGATTGGCCAACACGCTCAGATTAGGCAGATAACCGATGTCTTCCAGTAGGTGCAACATAAAGAAGAAAGCCAACAAGATGGGCACCACGGTTTCCAGGGCATTGACCATCCCCATATTGAGAACACCGAATGGCCCAATCAGAAATTCTTTGACAAACGGGTTAGAGATCGCTTCCCCAAGGGCACTGAGCATAGGCGCAAAAAAGGTAGCATCCATCCACCCACTCATCTCTAAAGATCCAAAGTTGACCGCCTTAAAGGTCAACCAGAGGATGGCGAGAAAAATAGGCCAACCCAGCACCGGATGACGGGTCATCCAGCTTGCCTTTTGCAGCCATGAGGGAATCACGACAGTGGCTTGTCGCACCGTCTTTTCTGCCAAACGATCGGCCCAGCCTTCTCTCGATTGAAAGATGCTGAGCAATAAGCGCCGTGGTGTCAGTTGCTGCCGTAGGTTGGAGGCCACTTGTCGTGCACCCGCAGCGACTTCCTCCACCAAATGCGTGTCAAACCAGTGCTCCGCGAAGGAATCTCCTTGCAGGAAGAGCAAACACAAGCCACGCGACGGTCTCAATTCAACCGGAAAGAAATCAACAAGTGCTTGCATGGCCTCTTCGATCACGCCCGAATAGCGAATAGGCACTGTAGAACGTACGATATCCCCCGCCAAACAATCTACGAGTGATCGCTTCACGTGCTCAAAACCAATACCGTGTTCTGCTGCCGCTTCGATCACCGGTAGTTTCAACAACTCCGACAACTGCGGGATCTGAATCACGATCCCATTGCTCGCTGCCATGTCAGCACGGTTGAAGCAGACAACGGTAGGCAATGCCAATTCCAATATCTGTGATAACAAAACAAGAGAACGTTTTAGATTGAATGCGTCCCCGCAAAACAGAATACCATGCACACCTTCTTCTAATAATACCTTCACGGTAGACTGTTCGTGCTCGGAATACACAGACAACGCGCCAATTCCAGGCGTATCTACCAAACAAACTTCACTGGTTCCAAAATAGACGATCTTTTTTAAGGGCATCACCGTCGTTTGTGGATAGTTAGCCACCAGTGAATAATCACCCGTGAGTCCGTTAAACAGGACGCTCTTGCCCGCATTCGCAGGGCCAACAATGGCAATGGTACCGGAAGATACCATTGGATCGATCGCACCCTGTGTATTTTCAGATACGTGACAACAAGTCATGGTCATGCTTTTTTGATACTGTGATCCAGAAAACGAGTGTTGCAAACAAACCCATTTCGTCGCATCCTAACAGCCTTTGCCGTACCCTATGAGTCGAATCCACGATCCGAACCCACCCTCCCATGAAACTCCTCGCCCTAGAAACATCCACGGACGCCTGTTCCTGTGCCTTGTGGATCGATGGCACCCTTCAGGAGCGGTTCGAGATAGCCCCCCGTCAGCACGGGACGCTTGTGTTGTCGATGATCGAAGCACTCCTGGCCGAAGCGGGACTGCGCCTGCACCAACTGGATGGTTTGGCCTTCGGGTGCGGCCCAGGAACTTTTACAGGGCTACGTATGGCCGCAGGGGTCGCACAAGGATTGGCCTTTTCTGCAGGACTGCCCGTGGTTCCGGTCTCCTCCCTCGCAGCATTGGCGCAAGGAGCCAGCCTACTATCCAACGGGTCAGCAACAGAACGGATATGGGTCATTCAGGACGCACGCATGGGGGAAGTCTACCACAGCGCGTTTCTTCGTGCTCCAAACGCCTTGGTCAATGAAAGCACTGTGCCACGGCTCTGTCGCCCTGAACAGATCACCCCCCCGCCAGGCGATGGCCGATGGATCATCGTGGGCAGTGCCTGGTCAGTCCACCACCTTGCGCTCGCCCAAGCCCTGGTGGGCTGCGACACAGAGGTGCTACCCGACCTCCGCTACCCACACGCTGCAGACGTGGCACGCCTTGGGGTCGATGCCCTCCAGTCGGGGCGTACAGTATCCGCCGATCAAGCACTGCCGATTTACCTGCGCGACGAGGTCGCAAACAGACCCGCAACCAACCAAACACCTTTCTGATCTGATTCAGGAAATCGCCTGACCATATAACAGGTACAGAAGACCCATGATCACTGGCTGGTGAAGCATATACACCAGCAGGCTATAACGACCGAGGATCACAAGCGGTGTCATGGTGCGTGGCAATGTCAACCTCCCCCACCCGACGCCGATCCATCGTCCCAGCCATACTCCCACCAGCACAACCCCAAACCACGGCACCAAAGGCACATAATCTTCAGTGATGGGTTTATGGGTCATCATGCCCACCCACTGCCACGCAGGATGGTCAAAAATCGGATGCTGTACCAGATTTCCAAGTACGATGCACGTAAGACCCACGACCAGCGTAATCCCCTCCCCTCGGAGAAAGGGCAGTGCTAGCAGACTCGCCACGACCACAAAGTGCAGCACCCCAAAAAAGATGTAGCTCTCTCTAAACAAGAACAGGCTTCCCACCGTCACCAACCCAGCACAGACGCTGACCAACACCAACCGACGCACGTAACGAGGCCAGCATAGGCCACCACGACCCGCGAGGTGTAGACTGACCCCCATCACGCACAGAAAGAGACCCACGATGATCGTCCGAAAGTCCAACCAGAACGGATCTTCATTGAACCGGAAATGGGTCTGTCCATAAAAATTGAGATCAAAACAACTGTGGTAGCCCACCATCAACAGAACGGCAAGCCCACGCACGGCATCCACGATCGGTACCCGACTCGATGCGCGGTGGGGTTGTGCGATTGCACCCATCAGCGACTCTCCCTCAAAGAAACAAGCCTAACATGCGTATCCATCTCTTACCCCCTGAATTGATCAACCAGATCGCTGCTGGCGAGGTGGTAGAACGTCCTGCATCCGTCGTGAAGGAACTGCTCGAAAACAGCCTGGACGCGGGCGCACACGCCATCGAGATCGATCTCGAAGAAGGTGGATCCCGCCTGATTCGGGTACGCGACGATGGAGACGGCATCCACCCTGAGGATTTGTTGCTTTCCCTCGATCGCCATGCCACGAGCAAAATCCAGCATTTTAGCGATCTGGAGCGTGTGGCGAGCTTTGGTTTTCGAGGCGAGGCATTGTCGAGCATTGCCTCAGTATCACGCCTTACCCTCACGTCTCGGCTGCGGAACAGCACCGATGCCTGGTGCGTTACCAGCGGAGAACCCATCAGACCGGCAGCCCACCCCGAAGGTACCACTGTAGAGGTGCGAGATCTATTTTATAACGTTCCAGCACGACGCAAATTCCTCAAAAGTGCTCGTACCGAGTTGGGTCATCTCGAAGAGGCGATCCGTCGAACAGCCCTCTCACACACCGAGGTAGGCTTTCACCTACGTCATCAGCGTCGTACCCTCCAGCACTTTCCTGCACAGCAACAGGACGTGCATCGCGTGGCTGCGGTATTGGGGGAGGATTTTGCAGCAAGCGCGATCAGCATCGAGGGTGAGGCAAACGATCTACGTTTATGGGGATTCGCTGGCTTGCCAACCGCCGCACGCACGCAACCTGATCAACAATATTTTTATGTCAATGGACGAACCATCCGCGACCGCTTCATCGCCAACGCTGTCCGCCACGCCTACGAGGGTGTGCTCTACCAGGGCCGTCATCCGGCCTACGTTTTCTTTCTGACAATCGATCCTGAACAGGTCGATGTAAACGTGCATCCGACCAAACACGAGGTGCGCTTTCGGGATGGCCGTGCCGTACATGATTTTATGGTACAGACCCTGCGTCAAGCGATCGCACAGACACGCGTCTGGACGGTGGAGACCCCGATCTCCGTAAGCTTCGCAGAGGAAGCGGCCGAGGCAAATCCGTTCACGCCCGCACCAACACCCGCTTCTCGGCCCTACGAGGCTGGAATACGTGAACGATTTTCGCCGCGTTCCCTCCCTTCCGACGAAAGGCGTGAACCGTCCTCACAACGGATCTCCACCACACAGCGTGAACCATTCTATGGTGCGAGTGCTGGTCAGTCCTGCTTGTTCACACCGATCGAAACCTCTGCAGCGGTACCAACGGTTCCGCCGCTTGGCTATGCATTGGCACAACTGCATGGCATTTATGTCCTTGCAGAAAATCTCCATGGACTCGTGCTGGTGGACATGCACGCCGCGCACGAGCGCATTACCTTTGAGCGCCTCAAAACTGCCTGGGCGGAAGACAGTATCCGCCGCCAACCCTTGTTGCTACCGGTCACGCTGGAAGTAGGAGAACGTGCTGTCGATCTTGCGGAGGAACATGCAGACGAAATACGCGCCTTGGGCCTAGAGCTGGAACGGTTGGGCCGAGGCACCTTGGTGGTGCGTCAGGTACCTACCCTGTTGGCACAGGGAGATGCTGCCGCTTTGGTCAAAGACCTCTTGTCGGATTTTGCCGAGCATGGTCTGAGTACGCAGGTGACAGAACGTGTGGATCAGGTATTGTCCAGCATGGCTTGTCACGGTTCAGTACGCGCCCATCGGCGCTTGTCGTTGGCAGAGATGAACACGCTCCTGCGCGATCTCGAAACGACCGAACGCTGCGATCAGTGCAGCCACGGACGCCCAACCTGGGTACAATTGCGCCTTACCGATTTGGATCGATTGTTTCTGCGGGGTTCATAACGGAAAATACTTGCATACTGGTATGTTGACTTTATCGGAAAAAATCGATCATGCAGTTGCGTCGAATCAAACTCGCTGGTTTTAAATCCTTTGTGGATCCCACGATCTTTCACATGCCGAGTCGTTTGGTCGGTATTGTGGGGCCGAACGGGTGCGGAAAGTCCAATTTCATCGACGCAGTCCGCTGGGTGATGGGCGAAGGCTCCGCCAAAACCCTGCGCGGCGAATCCATGTCTGATGTCATCTTCAACGGATCCAACGCCCGCAAACCCGTGGGCCAAGCCTCGGTGGATCTCATTTTCGACAACACCGATGGACGAATCGGCGGCGTGTATGCCCAGTATGCCGAAATCTCGGTACGGCGTCAGGTCAGTCGGGAGGGACAATCGGTCTACTCCCTCAACGGCA
Source organism: uncultured Thiotrichales bacterium (assembly GCA_903824965.1). Lineage (GTDB taxonomy): Bacteria > Pseudomonadota > Gammaproteobacteria > CAIRSR01 > CAIRSR01 > CAIRSR01. The sequence goes on along the minus strand of CAIJYR010000099.1, from coordinate 3,827 downwards.
CCCGTTGCCGACGCAAAGACATTACCGATGTCTTTCTCGGCACTGGCTTTGGGCCACGCAGCTATTCCATCATCGAACAAGGCATGATCTCTCGTCTCGTAGAAGCCAGACCAGAGGATCTACGGATCTTTCTCGAAGAAGCCGCTGGTATTTCTAAGTACAAAGAACGGCGCAAAGAAACCGAGTCACGTCTCACAGAAACACGAGAAAATCTCAGTAGGCTCGATGATCTCAGAGCCGAATTGCGCCAACAAATCACCCGCCTGGCCCGACAAGCCGAAACCGCGCTCCGTTACCAAACCCTCAAAACCGAAGAGCACACGACACGCGCCCAACTGTTGGCCCTTCGTTGGCGCACCCTTGTTCAACAGCGCCAAGAACAAGAACAAGACATCCAAAAGGCCGCTGTAGTCTTAGAAGGGCAAATTGCGCTCCTGCGCCACACCGAAGCAGAACTCGAAGTCATTCGAGAAACCACGCAAACGCTCCAAGACGTCTTGGCCACCGTACAAGGCGAGGTCTACGCAGCCGGTGCCGAGGTTGCACGGGTGGAACAAGCTCTTCAACATGCACAGGGCAACCAAAAACGGCAATCTGCCGAATTAGAAAGGGCGCGTGCTGCCCTTGCGCAAAACCAATCCCACTGGGAAACGGATCAAGAAGAAACGCAACGCTTGGCGTCGGGCCTCGCCGAGCAGGAAGAGGCTCTCAGCATTGCCGAAGAACACGCAACCCTCGCCACCTCGGATCGAGCATCTGCCGAAGAGGAGTGGACAGACTGGCAAGAACGCTGGGAAGCATGGAACCAGACTGCACAACAACCCACCCAAGAAGCACAGGTCGAGCGCACCCACCTGACCTATTTAGAACAACAACAAAGCCAGTTAAGGGAGCGTCAGCAACGCCTCGAACAAGAGGCGGCAAAACTCGATACAGCTCCCCTAGAAACGCTGCTCCAAGAGACGAAAGAGGCATTTGAAGCCCAAGAGGTTCATCAGGAAAGCCTTGCGGCATCGTTGCTTACAGCAAACCAGTCGGTCACGGCACAACGAGACGCGAACCACCACCTTTCGACACAACTGGATCAAGCCCGTCATCGATTGCAGCAGATGCGTGGACGGCTAACCTCCCTAGACACCCTTCAGCAAGCGGCGCTTGGCAAGAGCAAAGGCGCTGTGGTCGATTGGCTAGAACGCCAAGGGGTCTCACATAGCCCACGCCTTGCAGAAACCTTGAGCGTAAACCATGGTTGGGAACGCGCCGTGGAGGTGGTGCTTGGCCAGCACTTGGAGGCTGTGTGTGTCGCAGATCTGCCTACCTTGGCGATGGCTACACCAGCACTGCACAAGGGAAGCCTGACTCTCTGGTCAACCACCGCGCAACGATCATCCACAATCGCAGCAACGAACACACCCCCCCTGCTTGCAGAACAGGTGCGTGCCCCGTGGCCGCTCACGGAACGGCTCGGTGGCGTATACACAGCCCCCAGTTTATCCGATGCCTTGGCACTTCGGGACACTCTTACCCTAGGCGAGTCGGTGGTGACGCAGGACGGCCTGTGGTTGGGACACGGTTGGTTGCGTGTCGTGCGCGATTCCGATGGCCATGCGGGGCTCTTGGCCCGCGAACACGAGATCCGTGAACTGCGGACGACGCTTGAAGTCGCTGAAGATCAGGTAGAAACCCACGCCGTCGCGCTAGAGGAAGGTCGAAACCAGCTCGCGGTCTTGGAACGGGAGCGCGAACACCTCGCTGCAAAAGTGCAGCAGGGATCGCGTGTTCATGCGGATCTGCGTGCGCGGCTAGGTACGCAACGGGCCAGCCTAGAGCAAATGCAATCTCGGATCAACCGTTTGCAGCACGATCGTACCGAACTGGAAACGCATCGCCAAGCGAACGCGATCCGTTCCGTAGAGGTACAGGGTCGTTTGCAGGACGCCTTGGAACGCATAGACGCCGTGCAAGAAGAACGCGAGGCACTGACCGAGGAGCGTGCGGATCGACGTGCAGCAGTCGATAGAACGCGATCCGAGGCAACCGCAGCGCGTGATCGGGCGCACCAGTTGGCACTGGCTGTGCGTACCGTACATACTCGATTGGAGGCTACGCGGTCGAGTCTGGAGCGCATCGAAGCCCGTCGATCGGAACTGATCGAGCAAGTAAAGGGGTTGACGGAAGCAGTTGAGCAGGCAGAATCTCCCTTGGGCCTTTTGGAGGCAACCCTTGCAGATCGCCTGACGAGTCGTCTCGCAGCAGAGGAACAACTGAACCAGGCGCGACGTCGATTGGAGGACAGCAACCATCGGCTTCGGGAGTTGGATCGCACGCGCACCGAGCAAGAGCGGATCATCGAGGATCGGCGGGGTGCTATCACGAAGGTGCGGATTGATCATCAAGAGGTGGTGGTACGGGCACGAGGCATCGAAGAGCATGCGACCGAAGGGGGAATCGTGTTGGGGGACGTGATCGCGACCCTCCCAAGTGAGGCCCAAGAAGAGCCTTGGCAAGAACGGCTTGATCAACTGGCCCGTCAGATCCAACGGTTGGGGGCCATCAACCTAGCAGCCATCGAAGAACACCAAGCGGCCTCGGAGCGTTTCCAATACCTAGAGGCGCAACACGCTGATCTTTCGAGTGCCATAGAGACCTTAGAGGGTGCCATCCGACGGATCGATCGGGAGACACGAGCGCGTTTTCAAGAGACCTTCGATCGGGTCAATGAAGGTCTCAAAAGCACTTTTCCACGTCTTTTTGGGGGTGGACATGCGTCTTTGGCGTTGACGGACGATAACCTGTTAGAAACGGGCGTGACCATCATGGCGCGACCCCCTGGCAAGCGCAACAGCACCATTCATCTGCTTTCTGGGGGAGAAAAGGCATTAACCGCAGTAGCCTTGGTCTTCTCGATTTTCCAGATCAACCCTTCTCCGGTATGTTTGTTGGATGAGGTGGATGCGCCGCTGGACGAGGCCAATGTGGGCCGTTTTTGTCAGATGGTGCAGGAGATGTCTGCGAAAGTGCAGTTTATCTTTATCACACACAACAAGAAGACCATGGAAATGGCCGAGCACCTCATTGGTATCACTGCACAAGAGCCTGGCGTCTCTAGGTTGGTCACAGTGGATGTAAGCGATGCCGCGCAATGGCTGGCGCGTACCCGTGAGAAAATATCCTAATCCAAAGGCCATCCCCCGATGACTTCAACGAGGAAAAGAGAACTGCTGAGTCTGTTGGCACTCGTCGTGGTGTGCATCCTTGGGTATGGTTTCTACCTGATACCAGCGTGCTACGTGTATACCCCGCACGATTTGCACAACGTTCATTTCTATTGGAAAAACGGAGAAGAATCAATCCGTGACTTTTCAAAACTCAAAGAAGTCGTGACGCAGCATGGCAATACCTTGGTTTTTGCAACCAACGGTGGCATATTCGGAACCAACAACGTTCCAGTAGGTCTGTACGTCGAGCACGGCATCGAACTCGTCAAGCTAAACCAAGAGGATGGCTTTGGCAATTTTTACCTAAAACCGAACGGGGTCTTTTCGCTAGGTGCAACGGGGGGGCAGTATTCGTGGGACTTCCGAATTTGCAAAAATGCCCCTGGAGGAAAGAAAGAAGACATATATTACAACGACTTGCGCTTATTTTCGTGCGGAGACCGCCTGATTCGACCACAATAATACTACCTATATTAACCCAAGTTGCCACCTATCAGGCGACGAAGACCGCATAAGAAATATGATATTTCAGGCTGCGAATTGAAAGCTGTGAGCCAGGACAAACAGAAATGCTTTTAATTCAAAACCAGCACTGGTAACTGCATGAAT
>CAIJYR010000098.1 GCA_903824965.1 uncultured Thiotrichales bacterium | reverse complement strand
TGAAGGGGTGGAAATGGTCATGCCTGGGGACAACATCCAGATGAACGTGTCCTTGATTTCCCCGATCGCTATGGAGGAAGGCTTACGTTTCGCCATCCGTGAGGGAGGACGCACCGTCGGTGCGGGTGTCGTCGCAAAGATTCTCGACTGAGCATAGACCATGGCAAACCAAAGAATTCGTATTCGTTTGAAGGGCTTCGACCATCGGTTGATCGACCGATCGGCGCGTGAGATCGTAGAAACTGCCCGTCGTACGGGTGCGCAGGTAAATGGCCCGATCCCACTGCCGACCAAAATGGAACGGTATACGATCCTTGTTTCTCCGCATGTGGACAAAGATGCACGCGATCAGTACGAAATCCGTACCCATAAGCGTTTGATGGACATTGTAGACCCGACGGACAAAACCGTCGATGCGCTGATGAAATTGAACCTGGCAGCGGGTGTGGATGTTCAGATCCGGTTGACGTAATGGTTTTTTGTGTGGCGACAGTACCGGCGGGTGGTAGAAGCAGGTCGGTACTCGGCGAGGACAATCGAATGGCTATTGGTATTGTGGGTCGTAAGGCTGGCATGACACGTATCTTTCGGGACGATGGGGTTTCTGTGCCGGTGACAGTGATCGAAGCGGAGGCCAATCGGGTCACGCAGGTGAAGACGCTTGAGGTAGATGGATATCGGGCCGTCCAAGTGACTACCGGCACCCGTCGTCCGTCTCGTGTCGTCAAACCTGCAGCGGGGCATTATGCCAAGGCGGGTGTGCAGGCCGGTCGTGGTCTTTGGGAGTTTCGTCTTGCTGACGGAGAAGGGGAAGGTTTCGTCCCTGGTTCCGAGTGGAAGGTCGATATTTTCACGGTAGGCCAGAAGGTCGATGTCACGGGGACTTCGCTCGGAAAGGGGTTCGCGGGTACCATTAAGCGTTATCACTTTACGATGGGCGATGCCACCCACGGTAACTCGTTGTCACACCGTGCTCCTGGATCGATCGGGATGCGCCAGACGCCAGGCCGTGTGTTTAAGGGCAAAAAGATGTCTGGGCACCTCGGTGCTGCGCAGTGTACCGTCCAGAACTTGGAAGTAGTGCGCGTAGATGCCTCGCGCAACCTCCTGTTGGTGCGGGGTGCGATTCCAGGATCAGATGGTGGTGATTTGGTAGTCAAGCCGGCTGTGAAGGCCGTGGGTTGAGGGGGATCGGATCGATGGAACTGTCACTGCGTGGTACCGAGACGGGCATTGAAGTAAAGGATGCCGTGTTTGGCCGGGCGTTCAATGAACCTCTGATTCACCAGGTGGTGACGGCCTATCTGGCGGCGGGTCGTGCCGGTACGCGGGCGCAGAAAACCCGCGCCGAAGTCCGTGGTGGTGGGCGCAAGCCTTGGCGTCAGAAGGGCACAGGTCGTGCACGTGCCGGAACCACACGCAGCCCCTTGTGGCGCGGCGGTGGTCGGACGTTTGCCGCCCGTCCCCAAGACTATGCCCAAAAGGTCAACCGCAAGATGTACCGTGGGGCGATGTGCTCTATTTTGTCCGAGTTGATTCGTCAGGATCGCTTGGTCGTGGTGGAGGCGCTTCCTCTGGAGCAGCCCAAGACCCGTGCGTTTCTCTCGTTGCTGCAGACGATTGTGGGTGTGGATCCTGGGATGGTGCTCATTGTCACCGATGCTGTGACCGAATCGTTGGACATGGCTTCGCGTAACCTGCCCCGTGTGGAGCTGGCCGAGGCGCTGTCGGTGGATCCTGTGAGCTTGGTGGCTTTCGAAAAGGTGATCATGACCGTGGGTGCGTTGCGCCAGGTCGAAGAGAGGTTTGCATGAATCAGGAACGTCTGCTGAAGGTGTTGTTGGCGCCGCGTATTTCTGAGAAGGCGATGCGTCTCAATTCTACCCTCAACCAAGTGACGTTTCAGGTCTTGCCTAGCGCGACCAAGCAAGAGATCAAAGGCGCAGTCGAGATGCTTTTTAGCGTACAAGTGGATGCCGTTCGGGTTGCGGGTATGAAGGGTAAAGTGAAGCGCTTCGGGCGTCGGCTTGGAAAGCGCGGTGATTGGAAAAAGGCCTACGTGACCTTGAAACCTGGTTCCGCGATTGACCCAACAGGGTCGATGATTTCTCCAGAATAGCGATTTCTCAAGACAATACAGTGATAAGGTTGCAAGATTATGACCGTCATCAAGGCAAAGCCCACCTCGCCGGGGCGTCGTTTTGTAGTTCAGGTAGTCAACCCTGATCTACACAAAGGCAGTCCCTTTTGGCCCCTGGTAGAAAGCCAGCAGAAAAAGGGTGGGCGTAACAATCAGGGGCGGATTACGACCCGTCACCAGGGTGGTGGTCAGCGTCAGCACTATCGTTTGGTCGATTTCAAGCGAAACAAAGATGGGATTGCAGCGCGGGTAGAGCGTTTGGAGTACGATCCGAATCGGAGCGCACACCTAGCCCTCATCCTCTACGCGGATGGCGAACGGCGCTACATCATTGCACCCAAAGGTGCTAAGGTAGGGGATGTTGTGCTTTCCGGCAATGATGCTCCCATCAAACCGGGCAATTGCTTGCCTTTGTGCAATGTGCCGGTTGGTTCTCTGGTGCATTGTGTGGAGATGAAGCCTGGCAAGGGTGCGCAGATTGCCCGCAGTGCGGGTTCGTCTGTGCAGTTGGTCGCCCGTGAGGGGACGTACGTAACGTTGCGGTTGCGTTCGGGTGAAATGCGTAAGGTTCACTCAGACTGTCGTGCTACCATCGGCGAGGTAGGCAACGAAGAACACTCTCTGCGTTCTTTTGGCAAGGCGGGTGCCAAACGCTGGCGTGGTATTCGTCCGACCGTGCGCGGTGTGGTGATGAACCCTGTGGATCATCCCCACGGTGGTGGTGAAGGTCGTACCTCTGGAGGCCGTCACCCTGTCAGTCCTTGGGGCCAGCCTACCAAGGGTCATAAGACTCGTCGCAACAAGCGCACGACCAGTATGATCGTCCGTCGGCGTCACCAGAAATAATGGTTAAGAGGGTTCGGAAAGGTGCCACGTTCCATTAAGAAAGGGCCATTTGTTGATCTGCATCTGGCCAAAAAAGTAGAGATGACCGCAACCTCGGGGAGTAAGCGGCCGATCAAGACTTGGTCACGCCGCTCCATGGTGATACCCGACATGATTGGGTTGACCATTGCTATTCACAACGGTCGAGCCCATGTGCCGGTGATGATCACTGAAAACATGATCGGCCACAAGCTGGGTGAGTTCGCTGCGACCCGACTGTTTCGGGGTCATGCTGCGGACAGAAAGACCAAGAAAAAATGACGGGGTTCGCTATGGCTGAAGCAAAAGCCACCTTGCGTTACGCGCATATTTCTGCGCAAAAGACTCGCCTGGTCGCGGACTTGGTCCGTGGTTTGCCTGTGGCGCGGGCACTTAACATCCTCACGTTTACCAACAAAAAGGCCGCTGTCATCGTCAAGAAGGTCTTGGAATCAGCGATTGCAAATGCTGAGCACAATGCCGGTGCCGATGTCGATGACCTGCGGGTGTCGGCTGTCTGGGTGAATGGTGGGCCCGTCGCCAAGCGTATGCATGCCCGTGCGAAGGGGCGTGGATCGCATATTCTGAAGCGTACGAGTCACATCACCGTGACGGTCGCAGACAAGTAACCGCGGGGTTAGCATGGGTCATAAAGTCAATCCGATCGGTATCCGTCTTGGCATTGTTCGCGATTGGAACGCTAAGTGGTATGCCAACAGCAAGAATTTCCCGGATTATCTCAATGTAGACATTGCGATCAGGGAGTATTTGCACAAAAAGCTGGCCGCAGCCTCGGTGGGTCGCATCCACATTGAGCGGTTGACGCGTGAAGCGCACATTACCATCCATACCGCGCGACCCGGGATTGTGATTGGCAAAAAGGGCGAAGACATTGATGCCCTTCGTAAGGATTTGGCCAAGCGCATGGGAATGCCGGTACGTGTCTCCATTGAGGAGATCCGCAAAGCCGAACTGGATGCCCAGTTGGTAGCGGAGAACATTGCCCAGCAGCTTGAAAAACGTATCATGTTTCGTCGTGCGATGAAGCGTGCCGTGACCAATGCCATGCGGATTGGTGGTTTGGGCATTAAGGTACGTATCTCGGGTCGCCTCAATGGTGCTGAGATTGCGCGTAGCGAGTGGTACCACGAGGGTCGTGTGCCGCTGCATACGTTCCGTGCGGACATTGATTACGGTCTTGCAGAAGCTCACACCACCTACGGGGTCATTGGCGTAAAAGTCTGGATCTTTAAGGGTGAGGTGCTTGGGGGTCGTGAGGCGCTTGCAGAAGCGGCCGCAGCTGCTGCGAAACCGGCAGAGACACCGACGCGCAGTGAACGTCCCAATCGCGGTGAGCGAGGCGAACGGGGTGGGCGTGGCGATCGTGGTGAGCATGGCGATCGTGGTGAGCGCGGCGGACGTGGTGATCGTGGTGATCGTGGTGAGAGGAGTCACTGATCGTGTTGCAGCCCAAGAGAACCAAATTTCGCAAGCAGCAAAAGCTCCGCAACCGTGGAGTGGCGACGAGTGCCAACAAGGTTAGTTTTGGCACCTATGGCCTCAAATCGTTGGATTGGGGGCAACTGACTTCGCGCCAGATTGAGGCGGCCCGACGTGCGGTGAGTCGTTGCGTCAAACGCGGTGGCAAGCTGTGGATTCGTGTGTTTCCAGACAAGCCGATCACCAAGAAACCCTTGGAAGTGCGTATGGGCAATGGAAAGGGGGCGGTGGAGTTCTGGGTGGCCCAGATCCAACCGGGTCGGATGTTGTACGAGATGGAAGGCGTAAGCGAAGAGGTGGCCCGTGAGGCGTTTCGCTTGGCGTCGGCAAAGCTTCCTGTACAGACTACTTTTGTGCTGCGGACGGTGATGTGATGGATGCCTCAGAGCTGAGAACCAAAGGGGTCGGCGACCTCAGAAACGAACTGCTGGCCTTGTTGCGCGAGCATTTTAGCCTGCGTATGCAGCGTGCGTCTTCCCAGCAATTCACGAAGAATCACCAATTTAAGGCAGTGCGCCGTAACATTGCTCGGGTCAAGACGGTCTTGCGCGAAAAGACTTAAGGCGCTGAGCCAATTGAGGGAAGTATCATGGGTGAGCCAGTGGCAGTAGAAAAGGTTAGCCGCAAGGTGACCGGGCGTGTGGTGAGTCACAAGATGGACAAAACCATCACGGTTCTGGTAGAACGTCAGGTGAAACACCCGCTCTACCAGAAGTACATGCGTCGCTCGAGCAAGTACCATGCACACGACGAAGAGAATACGTGTCGTGAAGGGGATGTGGTTGCCATTGAGCAGTGCAGACCCCTTGCCAAGACAAAGAACTGGCGTTTGGTAGAAGTGTTAGAGCGTGCTCGTGGGGTTTGAAGACAGCACACGGCAACGTGGGTGTGCTCACTGGGAGGGGTTATCGTGATTCAGATGCAGACCGTCCTTGACGCTGCGGACAACAGCGGTGCACGCAGGTTGATGTGTATCAAGGTGCTGGGTGGATCGAAGCGGCGTTATGCGGGGATTGGGGATATCATCAAGGTGAGTATCCGTGAGGCCATTCCGCGTGGCAAGGTGAAGAAAGGCGATGTGTATGATGCCGTGGTTGTGCGTACCCGTAAGGGCGTGCGCCGACCCGATGGATCTCTCGTGCGTTTTGACGGCAATGCGGCTGTGCTGCTCAACAACCAGCTTCAACCGATTGGTACGCGTATCTTTGGCCCGGTGACTCGTGAGTTGCGCGGCGATCGTTTTATGAAGATCATTTCGCTGGCACCCGAGGTCTTGTGAGGCAAATCGAACAATGAACAAAATCAAGAAAGGTGATCAGGTCGTTGTCATCACCGGAAAAGACAAAGGAAAGCGCGGCGTTGTGGAGCGCGTCCTACCCGATGCGGGGCGTGTTGTGGTCGAGGGTGTGAACATCGCCAAGCGCCATACCCGTGGCAATCCGGGACGGAATATCAGCGCCGACATCGTTGAGAAAGCGATGTCGATTCACATTTCCAATGTGGCTATTTACAATGCTGCGACGCGTAAGCCCAGTCGGGTTGGGTTCCGTTTCTTGGAAGATGGCAGCAAGGTGCGTTATTTTAAGTCGAATCATGAGATAATCGACACCTGATGGAATGGCTCCGGTTGTTGTCTGTATCTTTCACGGTGGCGTCGTGACGTCCATAAGCATAAGCATAAGCTAGGTAGGTTGGTCATGTCTCGGTTGAAAACGCATTATCTTCAGGTGATTGTTCCACAATTGATGGAGCAGTTTGGCTATACGAGCGTGATGCAGGTGCCGCGCCTGACTAAGATTACCCTCAATATGGGGGTGGGTGAGTCTGTCTCGGACAAAAAGGTCTTAGACAGCGCAGTGGCGGATCTGACCAAGATCGCGGGCCAAAAACCTGTGACCACCAAAGCGCGGCAATCGATTGCAGCCTTCAAGATTCGTGAGGGGTGGCCGATTGGCTGTAAGGTGACGCTGCGTCGGGATCGTATGTACGAGTTTTTTGATCGCTTGGTGAGTGTTGCCATCCCGCGTGTTCGTGATTTTCGTGGGGTGAGTCCTCGTTCGTTCGATGGGCGGGGCAACTTTAGCCTGGGCGTGAAGGAACAGATTATTTTTCCCGAGATTGATTACGACAAGATCGATCGCTTGCGCGGGTTGGACATTACCATTACCACGACGGCCCGCTCCGATGAGGAAGGTCGTGCGTTGCTTCAAGCCTTCCGTTTTCCTTTCCGGAGTTGATCATGGCAAAGACCTGCATGGCGAATCGCGAGAAGCGTCGCACCCAATTGGTCAAAAAGTACGCAGCTCGGCGTGCTGAGATCAAGAAGCGCATCATTGATCAGTTCCTGAGTGATGAGGAACGTGCAGAGGCTGCCCACCAGTTGTGGGCTTTGCCTCGGGATTCGAGTCCGGTACGCCAGCACAATCGGTGCCGTATTACGGGTCGGCCGCATGGGTATTACCGTAAGTTTGGTCTCGCACGCAACAAATTGCGTGAGGCTGCCATGCGTGGCGATATCCCTGGGTTGGTCAAGGCAAGCTGGTGATGGCTTTTACCGACTTTTTACCTGTCAACCACCCCTCTTTTAGGCGGGTGGCTCTGTGAAAGGGATCCATGGGGTTGGTCGTCCGAAGTTTGAGTAATTGGACTACGTTGCAACGAAGTACAAGACTTGCCCCCCTGGGGCGCTTCCTTAACTCCAGGTTACTGAAAGCAGTAGGTGCAGACAAGGTTCGGGTAACTACGAAACGGTCTGTTACAATATGCTGCGTTGGAACCTTGGCAAGGGGAGCCACACCGGAAGGTGTGCGTCACTAGGCCCGTAAGGGCTGACAGCCGGGAAAGTTCGGCACCTGAACACTGACGGTTACCCAAAACCGTCTCCTTTCATCCCTGTCCTTAAAGGGCAGGGTTTCTCGGAGACACTGATGAGCATGACTGACCCAATCGCGGATATGCTGACCCGCATCCGCAATGGCCAATCGCTGCATAAGCCAGAAGTGGCTATGCCCTCGTCCAAATTGAAGTGCGCCATCGCGGCGGTGCTCAAGCAAGAGGGGTACATCCAAGAGGCTACCGTGCAAGACGTCGGTGGCAAGCCGGTGTTGACAATTGTGCTGAAGTATTTTCAGGGCTCCCCCGTCATTGAGCAGGTACGACGTGTCAGTCGTCCGGGCTTACGCACCTACAAGGGTCGTAACGAACTGCCGAAAGTCATGGGGGGATTGGGGGTTGCCATTGTCTCGACGCCGAAGGGGATCATGACTGATCGCGCGGCGCGTGCCATGGGACAGGGTGGTGAAGTTTTGTGTCATGTCTTTTGACGGGTGCGTCGATGTCTAGAATTGCGAAGAAGCCTGTGGTCGTCCCTGCGGGCGTACAGGTAGCTATTGACAGCGGGCGTTTGCGTGTCAAAGGCCCCAAGGGTGAGTTGGAGCAGGCGATTTTCCCTCAGGTGCAGATGACCCAAGAGGGCAATGTCGTCCAGGTCACGCCTTTGGTGGATGCAGTGGATCGTCATGCCGGTACGACACGCGCCCTGCTTGCGAATATGATCAAGGGTGTGACGGTTGGTTTTCAGCGTAAGCTTGACCTCGTCGGTGTTGGGTATCGTGCACAGGCGCAGGGGCGTAAACTGAACCTCACGCTTGGGTTTTCTCACCCTCTGGTGTTTGATGTGCCTGAAGGGGTGGTGATCGAAACCCCTTCTGCCACAGAGATTCTAATCAAAGGGCTGGATCGCCAATTGGTGGGACAGGTCGCCGCCAACATTCGTGCCTATCGGTCGCCGGAGCCTTACAAAGGCAAAGGTGTGAAGTACTCGGACGAGGTCATTGTCCGCAAAGAGGCCAAAAAGAAGTAGGGGGTAGTATGGAGAAGAAAACCGCCCGGTTGCGGCGTGCGCTGCGTACCCGTGCTAAGATTCGCGAGCTTTGTGTTGTGCGTCTGTGTGTACATCGCACGCCGCGTCATATGTACGCCCAGGTCATCAGTCCCGATGGGGGTCGCGTTTTGGTGGCCGCCTCGACGGTGGAAGAGGCACTGAAGTCCAGTCTGCCCTATACAGGCAACATCCAGGCTGCGGCGGCGGTGGGTCGGTTGGTGGCGGAACGGGCCTTGGCTGCGGGGATTACGGCCGTTGCTTTTGATCGTGCGGGCTTCCAGTACCATGGGCGTGTCAAGGCGCTGGCCGACGCAGCCCGTGAGCAGGGTCTCCAGTTCTGATCTGCGGTGGTAGCGGTTTTTCGCGTGTGTGCATACTGAAAATAAGGTTGATCCATGGCATCCTATGACGTTCCCAAGAACAATGATGGTCTGCAAGAGAAGCTGGTTGCTGTCAATCGCGTAGCCAAGGTGGTGAAGGGTGGGCGGCAGTTTGGTTTTTCTGCCCTGACGGTGGTGGGTGACGGTTCTGGCCGGGTGGGTATTGGTCGTGGCAAGGCGCGAGAGGTGCCTGCGGCCATTCAGAAGGCCATGGAGAGTGCGCGTCGTAACCTGCGCAAAGTGCCCCTGAAAGGCCAGACTCTGCATTATCCTGTGACTGCTGAACATGGTGCGGCGCGTGTCTACATGCAGCCTGCTTCCGAGGGAACGGGGATCATTGCCGGAGGCGCGATGCGTGCGGTTTTTGAGGTGGTTGGCATCAAAGACGTCCTCGCCAAGTCGATGGGATCGACCAATCCCATCAACGTAGTGCGTGCTACCCTCCGTGGACTGCGTGCCATGCACGCCCCTGAGATCGTTGCCGCCAAACGTGGCAAGAGCATCGAAGAGATTTTGGGCTGAGGTTCCGGGTACACGTATCTTGGTTTCTTGGTTTCTTGGTTTCCTGTACATTGATGAGTGGATGGTATGGCTGACAAAACCCTGAAAGTTACCCTGGTGCGTAGTCGTTATGGCCGTTTGCCTGCTCACAGGGCAACCGTGATGGGCCTGGGTCTGCGTCGCATTGGCCAGACGGTGTTGTTGCAGGACACACTCCCGATTCGGGGGATGATCCGCAAGGTTTCTTATTTGCTCCGTGTAGAGGACGTTGCGCCATGAAGATGAACACGCTCAAGCCCGCACCGGGTTCTAAGCCTACTGCCAAGCGGCTCGGTCGCGGCATTGGTTCGGGTCTTGGTAAAACGTCCGGTCGTGGTCACAAAGGCCAGAGCGCACGCGCCGGTGGGTATCATAAGGTCGGCTTCGAGGGCGGACAGATGCCGTTGCAGCGGCGGCTACCGAAGTTTGGGTTTTTGTCGCTCACCGCCAATGATGTCGCAGAGGTTCGCTTGTACCAGTTGAACTGTATGCCGGAGGGGGTTATCGATCTGGCTGTCCTCAAAGGGGCTGGGATCGTACCGCGCACGGCAAAAGGTGCTAAAGTCATTGTTCGTGGCGTGTTGGATCGTGCCGTTGCGCTCAAGGGCGTTGGGGCGAGTGCTGGTGCTCGTGCGGCGATTGAAGCGGCAGGTGGTTCCGTAGAGAGTTGATGGCCATGCTTAGTACGGGTATTGGCGGAGGAGGACTCGGTAAACTTACCGAACTCAAGCAGCGTCTCCTGTTTCTCTTGGGTGCGATGGTCGTATTTCGGATTGGGGCACATGTCCCAGTGCCTGGGATCGATCCACAGGCTTTGGCGGATCTCTTCAATGCGCAAAAGGGCACCATCTTGGACATGTTTAACATGTTCTCGGGGGGGGCTTTGCGTCGCCTGACGGTGTTCGCGCTTGGAATTATGCCGTACATTTCTGCCTCGATCATTATACAACTGCTCACGGTGGTACATCCCAAACTGGAGCAGTTGAAAAAAGAGGGAGAATCGGGTCGGCGTAAGATCACACAGTACACGCGGTATTGTACGGTAGTCCTTGCAACCTTGCAGGCGTTGGGCGTAGCGATTGCCTTAGAGGCCCAGGTTGCGGGGGGACATACGGTGGTGGTCGGTCCTGGTTGGGGATTCCGTTTTGTTGCAACGATTTCGTTGGTCACGGGGACGGTCTTTCTGATGTGGTTGGGCGAGCAGGTGACTGAGCGTGGGATTGGCAATGGTATCTCGATGATCATTTTTGCAGGTATTGTGGCTGGTTTGCCTGCTGCAGTAGGTCAGACTTTAGAGATGGCCAGTCGTGGAGATATGCACGCTTTGTTGGTTCTGTTTTTGCTTGCCATTGCGGTCGCGGTCACGGCTTTCGTGGTCTTTGTGGAGCGTGGACAGCGGCGCATCACAGTGAATTATGCCAAGCGTCAACAGGGACGACGAATGTACGCGGGTCAGACCAGCCATTTGCCGCTCAAATTAAATATGTCTGGGGTGATTCCACCGATTTTTGCCTCTTCGATCATTTTGTTTCCTGCGACGTTGGGGGGGTGGTTTGGTCAGGCGGAAGGGATGCAGTGGCTGCGTGACATTGCCTCGACTCTGTCGCCTGGTCAACCGATTTATGTGTTGACGTATGCCTTGGCGATCGTCTTTTTCTGTTTTTTCTATACGGCGCTTGTATTCGATCCAAAGGAAACGGCAGAGAACCTAAAGAAGTCGGGTGCCTTTATCCCTGGATTTCGCCCTGGCGACCAGACGGCGCGTTATATTGATCAGGTGATGTCTCGGTTGACGATGGCGGGTGCGATTTATATCACGGCGGTGTGTTTGCTGCCTGAGTTTCTCGTCCTCAACTGGCATGTTCCCTTTTATTTTGGTGGAACCTCGTTGTTGATCATTGTGGTAGTGGTAATGGACTTTATGGCGCAGGTGCAGGCCCACGTCATGTCTCACCAATACGAGGGATTGCTGAAAAAGAACATCAGAGGTGGTATGCGTCCTGGTGTGATCCGTTGATTCTGCGAAGGTCTGATGGCAAGGCAACGCAGGCAGCCCATCGCCCCATGTAGGGGCGCGGATTGAGAATAACTAAGGGGAAGGTTGATGAAGGTACGTGCTTCCGTCAAAAAAATGTGCCGTAATTGTAAGATTGTTCGTCGCAACCGGGTTGTACGAGTAATCTGTACGGATGCACGGCATAAGCAGCGTCAGGGTTGAGCGACCTTGCGATCTTCCGGTGTGCCATTTAGAATTCCGAATCTTGCGTGACGATTCCTAGGAGAGAAGTGGATGGCCCGTATTGCTGGTATTAATATCCCGGCCCAAAAGCATACCGTGATTGGTCTCCAGTCCATTTATGGCATTGGATCGAGCCATGCCCGTGCCATTTGCGTGGCTGCAGGAGTGGCCCCGACTCGCAAGGTTCGTGATCTGAGTGAGGCCGAGGTCGAAGCCCTGCGAGCTGCCGTGAGCAAATACACGGTGGAGGGGGATTTACGACGCGAAGTATCGATGAGCATCAAGCGTCTCATGGATCTCGGCTGTTATCGCGGTTTGCGTCATCGCAGGGGGTTGCCAGTGCGCGGCCAACGCACCCGTACCAACGCCCGCACCCGCACGGGGCCCCGTAAACCCATTAAGAAGTAAGTGATTGGCCTGACAGGAAACCTATGGCTAAAGCAGTCAGCCGCGTTCGCAAGCGCGTCAAAAGAAATGTTGCCGATGGTGTGGCTCACGTTCATGCCTCCTTCAATAACACCATCATTACTATCACTGATCGTCAGGGCAATGCCTTGGCGTGGGCTACCTCAGGGGGTAGCGGTTTTCGTGGATCGCGCAAGAGCACGCCCTTTGCTGCCCAGGTTGCAGCGGAGAAGGTGGGGAATGTCGTGAAAGAGTTTGGCATGAAAAACGTTGAGGTACGGGTGAAAGGACCTGGGCCTGGGCGTGAATCTGCGGTGCGTGCTTTGAACGCAGCGGGGTTCAAAGTGACCAACATCAGCGATGTGACCCCCATTCCCCATAATGGTTGTCGCCCTCCCAAGAAACGGCGTGTCTGAGGCTGGAGGCTTCCTGTGGCAAAATACATCGGTTCTAAGTGTCGTCAGTGTCGGCGTGAGGGAGAGAAACTCTTCCTCAAGGGCGAGAAGTGTTTCACGGCCAAGTGTGCGGTGGATCTGCGTCCGTTCCCACCAGGCCAGCATGGTCAGCGCCGTTCGCGGCTTTCTGATTATGAAGGGCAGTTGCGTGAGAAGCAGAAGATCCGTCGTGTCTACGGTGTTCTGGAGCGGCAGTTCCGTCTCTACTATGAAGAGGCGGATCGCATGAAGGGTTCAACGGGTGAAAATCTGTTGCGCGCCCTGGAGTCGCGTCTGGACAGCGTGGTACACCATATGGGCTTCGGCGCGTCGCGTTCGGAAGCCCGTCAATTGGTGCGCCACAATGGTATTACCGTGAACAACCATCGGGTGAATATTCCTTCCTATTTGGTGCGCCCTAACGATGTGATTGCCGTCGTGGAAAAAGCGAAGGAGCAGTTGCGCGTCAAGGCCGCCATGGAGGCTGCCACCCAACGTGGTGTTCCTGCGTGGTTGGACGTAGACATGAGCAAGATGCAAGGCGTCTTCAAGCACTTGCCAGAACGTAGCGATCTGCCCGCGAGTATTCGTGAGCAGATGGTCGTTGAGTTGTACTCCAAGTAAGCCGTGGGCCCACCGATGCAGAGCGCAGTGCCTGATCTTCTCAAACCTCGTTTGGTCGACGTTCAAGCCGTTAGCCCTTTTCGGGCGCGGGTGACGGTCGAGCCCCTTGAACGCGGTTTTGGCCATACCCTGGGGAATGCCCTCAGGCGGATTTTGCTCTCCGCCATCCCTGGGGCTGCTGTGGTCGAAGCCGAGATTGAAGGTGTACTTCATGAGTACACCACCAAGTCCGGCGTTCAGGAAGATGTAATTGACATTCTGCTGAACCTCAAGGGATTGGCCATTCGTATGGTGGGTAGCCGCACCGAGTCAACCATGACCCTCTCGAAGAAGGGGCCAGGACAGGTGTTGGCAAGGGATCTCCAAGTAGAGCCGGATCTGGAGATTTTTAATCCCGATCACCTGATTGCGAATCTGGCCAAGGGTGGGGAACTCGACATGCGCCTGGTGGTACGGAGGGGGCGTGGCTATCAGCCAGCCTCTGCACGCCAAGCCGCTGGCGAAGATGATCGCATGACCGGCAAGCTCATGCTAGATGCTTCGTTTAGCCCGATTCGGCGTGTCACCTACAATGTCGAGAGTGCTCGTGTCGAGCAGCGCACCAACCTCGACAGGCTCGTCATCGATTTGGAAACCAATGGCACGGTCGATCCAGAAGAAACCATCCGCACCGCTGCGGTCATCCTACAAGATCAGTTGTCCATCTTTGTGGAGCTGCAGGGCAAAGAAGAATCTATGCACCTGCCCAGAAGGGCAGATGTTGATCCGATTTTGCTCCGTCCTGTGGACGATTTGGAACTGACGGTACGTTCGGCGAATTGCCTGAAGGCAGAGAGCATCTTTTTCATCGGCGACTTGATTCAACGCACCGAGGTGGAGTTGCTCAAAACGCCCAATCTCGGCAAAAAATCACTGACCGAGATCAAAGATGTACTGGCTTCGAAGGGATTGTCACTCGGCGTCAAGTTAGAAAATTGGCCGCTGCCTGGTTTGCGCAACGAAGAAAAATGATTACCTCTCAGGGGTTTGACCATGCGTCATCGCAATAGCGGGCGGCAACTTAGTCGCAACGCGAGCCATCGTCATGCTATGTTCAAAAACATGGCTGGCTCTTTGTTTCAACACGAAATGATCCGTACCACGGTACCCAAGGCCAAAGAATTGCGCAGGGTGGCCGAGCCTCTCATCACCTTGGCGAAGGTCGATTCCGTCGCCCATCGTCGGCTTGCTTTTGCACGCTTACGGGATCCGAGTGCTGTCACGAAGCTTTTTGAGGTGCTGGGACCGCATTATCGGCAACGGCCAGGCGGCTATCTCCGTATCCTTAGGGTTGGTTTCCGCCCTGGTGATATGGCACCTATGGCCATTGTAGAGTTGGTGGATCGACCCAAGCACACGGGCTGATCGCGTGCGTCTTTTTCTGTCTATTCTTTTGGTGTTCATGCTCGTCGGGTGTGGTCAGAAGGGGGCGCTGTATCTGCCTCCTCCCCCTGATCAACCCAAGCAAGTGAAACCGCAGGGCTGATCCCGTCCCCCGATTGTTGATCGTCGGTGGGACGTGTTCTTTTGGGTTCGTGGTGGTTTTACGTTGTTTCTGTTTCTGCATCCTCCGAGATCGCTTGGTGTAGGGCTTGTAACCCTGCTTGCCATTCTGCCCATTCTAACGGCGATGGATTGGCTTTCTGTTGCAGCCACTCTTCCGCACGGTTTTCGAGCGCACGCGCCTTTTGCGACAGTGCAGGATATCCAAAAGATCCCCCAGAACCCGCCAGTTGATGAAGCTCTCTGCGAAGCCTCGCTAGGGTGGGCTGTGGGTTTGCAACCTCTGCCTCAGCCGCTGCATTGACCAAATCCACCAATACGTTTTTTACGTGTGCGCTGTACTGTTGGCGTAGCGCGGCATAGGCCATGGCAAAATTGGCTCGATCAGGCATGGTGCCAGATCCTCTCTATTTCCGTCGACAATTGCATGGGGTCGAAGGGTTTGGCGATAACCCCCAGGGCACCGAGCGATTGGTAATGCGCCACTTCTGCTGGTTGTACCTTGGCGGTAAGGAATATTACCGGAATGGTTGCTGTGGCAGCCACAGTGCGTAGTCGTTGCAAGGTAGTGGGGCCATCCATTTCTGGCATCATGACATCCATTACGATCAGATCGGGTACACAGGTGAGTGCTTTATTCAGCGCCTCTGATCCGCTTTCGCAGGGTATCACCTCGTAGCCGCCCACCATTTCCAAGGCCATTTGCGCAATCATTCGGATGTCGGGATCGTCATCTACGTATAGGATGCGCTTGCGTGTGTGATCCATGATGCAGGGTTCTCCAAAGAATGAGTAATGGATTTTGACTGTAGACATAGCCCCGTCCCGCGAGGGGAGGGGTTGGGGAGGGGTGGCAGCTGGGTTTGACTTGTCTCTGACTGCGCTTTATGACTTGAAGACTTTTTTTATCTAAGCGGTTACTAGGATCAAGATTTTTCAAGATCAAGATCAAGACTTAAAATTCTTCAAGATCAAAATGAAAGATCAAGATTCAAACCACCCTGTCTCCCTCCATCCAGCCCCATGAATTCCCCTGGAGTGGAAGTGGTTTAATCTTACAGTCAACTTGTGCACATCGGTAAGTCAAAAAAGAATTCAGTACCCACCCCTTCTTCGCTCGTGAAATCAAGTGTACCGCCATGTCGTTCGATAATACTCTTCGCAATGGAGAGGCCAAGTCCCGTACCCCCTTTCTTTCGGGTATCTGAACTGTCTGCTTGGGAAAAGCGTTGAAACATACGGTCACGAAAACCGGACGGAATACCAGCACCAAAATCCCGTACCCTCACACGGAAGGAATGGTCATGTTTCTGTACCGTCACATCTACGTATTCACTGCTCTTGGAATATTTGATCGCGTTAGAAAGCAAATTGGCAAGAACCTGTAGCAGTCGATTTTCATCTCCCTGGATTTCTGCACTCTCCAGCGTCTCCGTTAGGCGGATGCCCACCGTGTGTTGCTGACCATACCCCTCGTGTGCCATGATGGCTTGCCGTGTGAGGGTGACCAAATCGAGTTTCTGGAATCGGATAGAGAATTGTGCAGACTCGATTTTTTCGAGGTCAAGGAGATCGTTGATGAGCAGCGTTAGCCGTTCTGCATTGCGGTTGGCAACCTCTAGCAACAATCGGATGGTATTGGGCAGTGCCTCTGCGAACCTTCCCATGATCAAACCCAAAGCACCACGAATAGACGTCAAGGGAGTTCGCAGTTCATGACTGACGGTAGATACAAACTCGCTTTTCATACGTTCCATTTGCTTACGATCCGTGATGTCACGCACAATACCGACAAACAGCGTCTGATCCACATGACGCATTTCACTGACCGCGAGATCCATGGGAAATGTACTGTCATCCTTGCGCAGTCCGATCACTTCACGACCTATACCAATGATCCGTGACTTGTGCGTGGTAAGATAACGAGACAGATACCCATCATGTGCGGATGCATAAGGCTCCGGCATCAGCTGCTTTACATTGGTACCGATGATTTCTTGCGCGTGATAGCCAAACAAACGTTCGGCAGCGGTATTAAAGGAAAGGATTGTACCTTGTTCATTAATGGTAATGATGCCATCCACGACAGTTCCGACGATAGAATGCACCAATTGCGTGGACTTCTCTAGGGCGGCCTCGGTTTGTTTCTTCTGGGAGATATCGTCCATGATCTGCGATACGCCTATGACAATATCTTGGCTATCTAAAATAGGAGAGTAATGGACTGCAACGGCAACGGAACGGCCCTCTTTCGTGAGATAAGTGCTCTCAAAAGGCGCGATATGTTCACCACGCCTAAGGCGCTCAAGGTGCGCTTTCTCCTCACTGATCTGATCTCGTGCGAGGATCTTTTGCACAGACTGACCCATCACCTCCTCGGCCGAGTAGCCAAAGAGTCGTTCCGATGCGGGATTCCAACTGGTAATACTGCCATCCATCGTTGTGCTAATCACGGCATTTGCCGATGATTCAATGATGGAAACATATCTTGCCTGGACCAACAACAAATCAATCATGGATTTCTGGTGTTGATTCTGTTCGATTTCTGCGATGACGCATTGTGCTAGATCTTGTAATGCAGCCAGTTGCTCAGGACTGACCTGGCGAGGCTTATAATCAATGCCACACAGCGTTCCGAGGGCCAGACCATTGCTCAACCGCAGGGGTGCGCCCGCATAAAAACGAATCTTCGGTTCCTCGATGACCAGTGGATTGTCTGCGAAACGCGCATCGGCCATGGCATCCGGCACGATCATGGTTCCGGTACCCAAGATGGCATGGCCGCAAAAAGAGATTTCACGTGGTGTTTCGGGAGCATTTAGTCCTTGTCGGGACTTAAACCACTGGCGTTCTGCATCCAGTAGACTCACGAGGGTGATCGGTACCTGTAAAATGTGCTGTGCAATGCGTGTTAAACGATCGAATCGCTCTTCAGGAGGCGTGTCGAGGATATTCAGGGACTCTAACAGCCTCAAACGATCGGCTTCGTTGGAGGGAAGATGGGGTTTCAGCATCGGTGATGCCTCACACACGGCAGAAGGCTACAACGGGTAACAGCTTGATTGATCAACATCATACTCCATCACTTGCCTCGTTGCACAATGCAATGCACTTGTCAGCATAGGTTACCGTGGTGCACATCGTTGACAAGCCAGGGCGAAGCCCTGAGAATGCGAGCGTACCGTGTGTTCTGCAGAAGCCTGCATCTGCAGAGCAGACAAGAATCAAACACATAAATCATCCAACACGGCGAAACCCCTAAGAACATTCCACCACATAGTAGGAGAAGGAAATGGGTATAGATTGTACGGTTCCAAGCAAGACTGCACCACAACAGCGAGGAGCCACTTTATGGTTCACGGGTTTGTCGGGCGCAGGCAAGAGCACCATTGCCATGGATCTTGAAAAAGAATTGGCAAGCCGTGGCTATTTGATACGCATTTTGGATGGTGATCACGTTCGCACTGGACTCAACAAGAACCTTGGATTTTCTGCACAAGACCGCGCCGAGAACATTCGCCGTATTTCTGAGGTCGCCAAGCTCTTTGCAGATACAGGATTTATTTGTATTGTCAGTGTGATTTCTCCCTACCGAGCCGATCGTGCTGCTGCCCGTACCGTTCACGAAAAAGGAGAGATTCCTTTCCTGGAGGTCTATCTCTCGACGCCCATTGCTGTGTGTGAGCAAAGAGACCCCAAAGGTCTGTACAAAAAAGCGCGTGCGGGTGAGATCAAGAATTTCACAGGCATTGATGATCCGTATGAAGCACCTGAATCTCCCGACATCAACCTAGATACGGGTGTTCTTCCCCTGGAGGAGTGTTCTCGCGCCCTCATTGCTGCCTTGGAACAACAAGGTGTGATTGGTCTCTAAACCGATTCCATTGTGCACCGAAGAACCTTCGGTCTGCGTGTGCACAACCGGATCGTCTAGCGCACAGGCACTAGCCTAAGGAGAGATCCGTGGAGGATTCGCCCCCCTCGGAGAGGGCAGCCCCTCCCTTGGCGTCGCTGCTGGTTGTGAACAACCACGGCATTGCATCGCTTTTGGCCCACACACGACACCTAGCGAAGCTGACCCAACAGATGGTCAGCATCTTGCCTGAGCGTTTTCGGCACACTTGTAGGGTGGCCAATGTGACCGATACCACCCTGGTACTGGAAGCCGATTCGCCTGCTTGGGCATCCACCTTGCGTTACCACTGTCCTACGATTGTAGAACAGTTGCAACGCTGTGGTTATCCAAACCTAGAACTGCGCGAAACAAAAATCCTGATTGCCCAACCGCCACCCCCTCCCGAACCCCCGCCACGACGTGCCACCATCAGCAGCGAGAGCCTTGAATTTCTGCGACAAACAGCCCGCGATTGTTCGGATCCAGACCTTCGCGCTGCCTGGGAACGGTTTATCCGGAACAGAGAGCGGGAGGGCGAGCGTTGATCGGCGAACCAGCGAACCAGGTAGACATCCCGCGCCGCGTGGTGATACGATGAATTACCTGAGCTGACTTATCAACGTTTGAAACACACCGAATAAACAGCGGAATGTGCCGATCCGTGTAGTCGACCGATGCAGGTGTCTACGATATCCCTTGCCATCCGATTAAGGAACCGCACATGTTTTGCAATCAATGTGAACAAACGTATCACGGCACTGGCTGCGTGAATAACCCTGGTGTTTGTGGTAAAAATGAAGATGTTCAATCGCTACAAGAATTGATTTTGTTTGGTTTAAAGGGCATGGCAGCGTATGCCAACCATGCGAGACGCCTCAACCAATCGGATCAGGGCGTTTCGGCGTTCATCGAGGAAGCCCTTTTCTCGACCATGACCAATGTGAATTTTGACTTGCCCACATTAATAGAGATCGCACTCGAATTGGGAAGGCAGAATTTTAAGGTCATGGAAATGCTGGATGCAGGCCATGTTGCGGCCTTTGGAAACCCAAGACCCACAGAAGTGCATGAAGGTACGCAAGCAGGCCCAGGGATTCTGATCACGGGTCATGATTTGGTGGATCTGCGGGATTTGCTCACAGCAGTAGAAGGCACGCCGGTCAAAGTGTATACGCATGGTGAAATGTTACCAGCGCACATGTATCCCAAACTGGCGGAGCATCCCAACCTGGGTGGACACTATGGCGGTGCATGGCAGGATCAACGGAAAGAGTTCGAGGCATTCTCTGGCCCGATTCTCGCCACGACCAACTGCATCCTCATTCCTCGTCCAGGGTATGCCGACCGTGTATTTACCACCCGTTTTACGGCGGTACCTGGTGGAACGCGAATCAGTGATGGCAATTTCCAGCCCATCGTTCAGAAGGCATTGGCCTGTCCTCCCTTACCGGAAAAGATTGAGCGTACGTCTACCGTTGGTTTTCACCACAGCGTCATTCTGGAACACGCAGCCACCATCGTCAACGCCGTGAAGGAAGGAAAAATCAGTCGGTTCTTCGTCATTGGTGGGTGCGATGGCGCAGAAAAGGGTCGTAACTTTTTTAGCGACTATGCTAAGGCAACCCCTGCGGATTCGTTCATTCTGACGCTCGGTTGTGGCAAATACCGTATCCGCGAACACGACTACGGCACTCTCCTTGGTCTGCCACGCCTACTGGATATGGGTCAATGCAACGACAGCTATGGCGCGATCACGGTTGCCGTTGCCCTTGCAAAGGCATTCGAGTGCGGTGTCAACGATCTACCGCTTACCCTGATGATCAGTTGGTTTGAACAAAAGGCGGTAGCCGTTCTTTTGACCTTGTTGGCTTTGGGTGTGAAAGGCATTTCCATTGGGCCGAATCCACCCGCCTTTATTACGCCCAATGTGTTTAAGTTCTTGCAAGAAAACTACGATCTACGGATCGTTGGCAGCGGCACAGAAGGCGCTTGCTCCATGGAGTAATCTTTATTTTTTCCTGAACCCCTCTCCGAATCTTCGGAGGGGGAGTAGGGATACAGGGTTGTTCGGGTTCCTCATTACAAGAACCGCCACCAAATGGAACGAACGAATACAGTAAATGTCATTATCATTGAGAAATTGAACACCTTATTCCACCAGATTGTATCTTCTAGTTTATGCAGACGTTCTACTTTGCGCTGTGCATCGGTGTCTCCCTGATCCGCTGCTTTTCGATACCACTTCAAAGCCTCAGTGTAATCCTGAGCAACACCCTGGCCATTTGCATAGAAAACACCGAGATTATACTGTGCCTCAGCGAGTCCTTGCTCGGCAGCCTTGCGAGTCCACTTCACCGCTTCAACATAATCCTGCGTAACACCTTGTCCATTTGCATAGAAAACACCGAGATTATACTGTGCCTCAGCGAGTCCTTGCTCGGCAGCCTTGCGAGTCCACTTCACCGCTTCAGAGTAATCTTTTGCGACACCTTGGCCATTCGCATACAAGATGCCAAGGTTGCACTGTGCTTCGGCAAATTCTTGTTCGGCAGCCTTGCGAGTCCACTTCACCGATTCAACATAATCCCGCATCACACCTTGTCCAGTCACATAAAAAACGCCAAGACTGTACTGTGCGTTAGCGAGTCCTTGCTCGGCAGCCTTGCGAGTCCACTTCACCGCTTCAACATAATCCTGCGTGATACCTTGTCCATTCGCATAAAAAACACCAAGATTGTACTGTGCGTCAGCAAATCCTTGCTCGGCAGCCTTGCGAGTCCACGTTATTGCTTCAGCATAATCTTCTGCAATGCCTTGTCCAGTCGCATACAAAACGCCAAGGTTGTACTGTGCTTTGGCAAGTCCTTGCTCGGCAGCATTATGATACCACTTCAGTGATTCGGCGTAATTTTGTGCAACACCTTGACCATTGTTGTACATCACACCAATATTATACTTTGCATTGGCCTCTCCCTGTTCAGCCGATTTTCTATACCACTTAACCGCCTCTGCGTAATTTTGAACAACACCTTGGCCTTTTGTGTACATCAGGCCAAGGTTGTATTGTCCACTGGCATCATTCTGCTCGACAGATTTCCGGAACCACTTGAGAGCCTCTGCATAATCTTGAGCTACACCCTGACCATCATGAATCATTGCGCCTAGATTGGACTGCGCCTGTGCGTCGCCTTGCTCCGCTTCTTTACGAAACCACTTGAGTGCCTCCGTGTAATCATGAGTAACACCTTGGCCGTAGAGGTATGCTATGCCAAGGTTATACTGTGCACCGAGAAGTCCCTGCTCCGCCGCTTTGCGAGTCCATTTTATCGCTTCAATGTAATTCTGTTCGACACCCTGGCCATATTGGTACATGAATCCTAAGTTGGACTGTGCCTCTGCATCGCCTTGCTCCGCCGCTTTGCGAGTCCATTTCATCGCTTCAACGTAATTCTGCTCAACGCCTTGGCCTTCATGGTAGAGCACGCTAAGATTATGCTGTGCATTGGCATAGCCCTGTTTGGCTGCTTTGAGGTACCACCTAGCAGCCTCCGCGTAATTTTGCGCCACCCCTTGTCCTCTATCGTACATCCTACCAAGACTATATTGGGATTCTGGTTTTCCCTGCTCAGAAGCCTTCCGACACCATTTTAGCGACTCATTGTAGTCTTGCGAAACGTCTTGGCCCTTATAGTACATTGTGCAAATGGTACACTGTGCCTCTGCATCTCCCTGCTCAGCCTTGATGTGTATGTTATCCAGTTGCGAATCTGCCAAACAAAATCGCATGGAATCGGACGTGGTCAGTAACATTAGTATTATAATAGAAAGAATAAGGAAACGTGATTTCATATTACCATAAGCTCCGAATCATTCTCATAATAAAATAGCCAGTAGTATAGCCAAAGATCGCACGTACAGCCCCCATCCACCCTGTACGTGGCCATTCGCGCTGCATGTCTGCTTTGCCAATCCATTTGAAGAACTCTTTTTCATCTTTTGGAACACCTTTGCCGTCTCTATACATATAACCAAGGGCGTACTGCGCCTTGATATGATTCTGCTCGGCAGCCTTGCGATACCATTTCGCCGCTTCAGTATAATCCTGTTTAACATATTGCCCCTTATCGTACATCAGACCAAGATTGAATTGCGCACTAGCGAAACCCTGCTCCGCAGCTTTGCGAAACCAATACTCCACTTCTCTATACCCACCCCACCCACCATCTCCATTGTAGTACATTACGCCAATATTAAATTGTGCAGCAGGGTAACCTTGCTCGGCCGCTTTCCTATACCACTGCAAAGCCAGTGCATTATTCTGTGTAACACCTTGTCCTTCATAATAGAGCATACCAATTGCGTTTTGTGCTGCATTATTGCCTTGCTCGGCGGAGAGCCTATATAATCTCATAGCCTCTGCGTAATCTTGTACGACACCTAGGCTAAGTTCATACATATAGCCAAGGCCGTACTGTGCATCAGCATATCCCTGTTCTGCTGATTTGCGATACCACTTTACCGCTTCCTTATAATCCTGATCAACACCATGACCATTGAAGTAATAAACACCAAGGGCAAATTGTGTTCTGGCGAGTCCTTGTTCGGCCGCTTTGCGGCACCATTTTGCAGCCTCCTTATAGTCCTGCGCAACACCTGCACCCCTACCAAACAATGAACAAAGGTTGTCCTGCGACTCTGCATCTCCCTGCAGAGCTTTGGTGCGTATTTCATCGAATTGTGCATCTGCATAAATCAATGGAATATGAAAGAGCGTAATCAACAACGCTAATACAATAGCGAAACGATTCAGAACACGAAGAGTGTGAATATTGAAGGCTTGGCTTGTCGTGTTCATCGTTAGAAGAACCGCCACCAAATGGAACGAACGAATACAGTAAATGTCATTATCATTGAGAAATTGAACACCTTATTCCACCAAATTGTATCTTCTAGTTTATGCAGACGTTCTACCCTACGTTGTGCATCGTCGTATCCCTGACCCGCTGCTTTTTGGTACCACTTCATCGCTTCGGCGCGATTAGGCGCAACACCTATACCATACTCGTACAGCATACCAAGACAATCTTGGGCATTCGCTAGTCCATGATCTGCAGCTTTTCGATACCACCTTAGAGCTTCAGCATAATCTTGTGCGATGCCTCTTCCATTTTGGTATAAAATACCAAGGTTGGTCTGTGCTTGAGCGTATCCCTGATCGGCGGCTTTCCGATACCATTGCACTGCTTCAGTGTAATCCTTTACGACACCTTGTCCATTTGCATAGAAAACACCGAGATTGTACTGTGCCTCAGCGAGTCCTTGCTCGGCAGCCTTGCGAGTCCACTTCACCGCTTCAAGATAATCCTGCGTAACACCTTGTCCAATCGCATAAGAAGCGCCAAGAGTGTACTGTGCGTTAGCGAGTCCTTGTTCGGCAGCCTTGCGTGTCCGCTTTACCGCTTCAACATAATCCTGCGTAACACCTTGGCCATTCGCATAAAAAACACTAAGATTGTACTGTGCTTCGGCAAGTCCTTGTTCGGCAGCCTTGCGAGTCCACTTTATTGCTTCAGCATAATCTTTTGTAATACCTTGTCCATTCGCATACGAAACACCAAGATTAAGCTGTGCATTGGCATCTCCTTGCTCCGCAGCCTTGCGATACCACTTCAGTGACTCGGCGTAATTCTGTGCAACACCCTTGCCCCTATCATACATCCTACCAAGTTGATACTGTGCGTTTGCGTCCCCTTGTTCTGCTTTGGCGCGTATTGCATCTACTTGGGCATCTGCCCAAGAATCGAGGGTGTGCAAAAACATAAACATGACAACGGAAATCATACAGATTAGTTTCATACTGATAGATCCAAGTTAGTGTGGAAGCACAGATACAGAGGCTGTCATTTCTGATAGCCTCTTTGGAATACACATGTCAGATAGATAAACATGTTTTTTTGCATTGTACGTAGCGTATCCGTGTGCTTTGCTGCACAATGTTCAACATCACTTTGGTACTAACCCCCAGAGAATACTTAGTATACCGCTCATCTCAGCACCAGCAACACCAGCCTGTTGCCTACAACTATCTCCGTCTGGCCCTAGTGGACATCCGTTGTTTGGATCAGCCTTCGCACCTGCACCCGCTGCGCCCGCCCCTACCCATATATTGGCCACCGAATTCCCAAGATTTGCGAAAGTTTCCGGAGCACCTCCCCATAAGAGGCTTCCCTCAGCCGCTGCACCCGCACCTAGACCTGCCGCAAACGGAGGAATGAGTCCGGCAACATCAGATGTGAATACACCGGGATTCTGAGCTGCAATGGTGGCTTTTCCAAGCCATGTTGGTTCCTGTGCTATTTGATTATGGACAGCGACTGACTCAGGCGATAAAGGTGGCGCATTGTTCCTCAACCAATTTCCAAGGGCGCTTCCTTGCGTACTCCCCGACAGGAAAGAGGGTATATCAGCGACGTTCGCAGCACCGTTCATCAATGAGTGTCCACTATCGTGAGCAAAATCCATTATGCCGTAGCTATTTACGCCAGGATCTGCTTGTCCCGCAGGGGAGAAAGATCCAGCCCCCATCTGTGACGGATCAAGGCCAAGCTCCCATGGATAGACACCCATGACATTAGGCGCATCACCAATCATCTCAGGAGGTGGCGAGGCAAAATCGGAAACTGTATGCGGGAAACTCCCTCCCTCGCCATACCCATTCGCCACACCAGCATCCATGCCGCTTCCTGCACCTGAGTAGGGAGGAAGGTATGTGTTGGAGTAGGTGGTTTGCGATGGATCAAGATAATATTCTTCTGGATAGCCGAATCCGAATCAACGGAAGGGGTCTTTGGGCAAAAAAAAGCCCCACCGGCTCCCGTGTAGACGGGGCAGGTGAGGCTCTGGTGAGTATCGTCAACGCAACAATCCGACGATAGGAGAATTCTACGGAAGTGATCGGACGAGGTCAATGGCTGGCGCGATCTTCCTCGCATATCGCCTGTCGTCCAATGCGACACGCACCATTGGATTCTGGGATCACAAAGAGAAAGGGTCTGTCGCTTGGAGGGACGGTTCTTGGCGTAACGAGACCCTGCCGCCGTAGCCGTGTCCCGCGCCGCGTCCCACACCACACGACCACACCACCCTCCAGACAACCGATCCCGTTTCAGGCTAGAATCATGGCCAGCCCTTCGGAACTGAAGTTGGGAACCGACGCGGTAGCGTTCCCTGCCGTCCTGTACAGCCGTCTACGGATTTACCCTCAATGAGATGAACTTTCACGAGATTTCATGGACAGTAGAAACCCCATTCCCCCTCCTGGGAGGTATGCAACTGCTGCCTGCCTTGGTGGGCGGGGTGCTGTTTTTTGTGCGTTCTCCCCGCATCGCACTGGGCTTGGGATTGGCTGCTGTTTTGTCGGAAATCGCGCTCGGCTATGAACTCTATCAATATTTCAAACATTTAGATCATGCCGGAACCACCTTTCATCTGGTGGAGCAACTCTCGTTAGGGGGGCCGCTGGTGTACCATGTGGGCGCAGACGGACTCACCGTACTGTTCATGCTCCTGACGGCCTTTCTCTCCCTGATGGTGTTGCTGTACGGTGCCAAGGTGCGCCAATTTACCCCCTTACAGCGTTTTCTCTCCATCGCACTGTTTACCGAATCTGCACTGATGATGCAGTTTGCTACCTTGGATTTGCTTTGGTTCAGCTTGACTTCGGCGGTACAGATCCCGTTGATTGGATTCTTGTTACGCAGTTGGGCTACCTCGACCTCCGCAGAGGCGGGCGCTGTGACTCGCTACTACCAATTCATGGGGCTTGGATTGTCGCTACTCCTCGTGGCCACCCTCCTGCTCGGATGGAACCACGCCAGCCTGATGCAGGGTACGTGGTGTTTTGATCTCCCTTCTCTTGCACAGACACCTGCACCACCTTGGGCACAATCGATTCTTTTTTACCTGTTGCTCTACGGGCTTGCGATCCGGATTCCCCTGTTTCCCCTCCATGGCTGGCTGCCCGACGTGGCGGAGCATGGTACCGTCGCTGCAGCCATGGTGCTGCTGATCGGTCTGAAAAGCGGTATCTACGGTTTGTTGCGTTACCTCTTTACGCTGTTGCCAGAGGGCGTCTGGCAATGGCATGCCTATGTCGTGGCCTTTGCGACGGTGGGTATTTTTTATGCCGCAGTGTTGGCCATCCTGCAGCGCAATGTGCGACGCTTGTTGGCCTACGCGGTGGTGAGCCATACCGGTGTGATGACCATCGGTCTGTTTAGCCTACTTCCGAAGGGTTTCCAGGGCTGCACCCTCTTGGCGATCAACTTTGGGTTGGCCATTTCCGCCATCCTGCTTGTGGTCGGCAGTATCTACCTGCGAACACGCACACTGTTGCTCGACAACCTCGGCGGGTTATACGATCGGATGCCCTTGCTGGCCGCTGCCTTTTTGGTAGCCACCCTTGCCATCCTCGGCATGCCTATGACCCCGGGTTTCGATGCCGTCCATTTGTTGCTGGAGGCGGCTATCGATCGTTTTGGCACCCTCGTCACCATTACTGCTGCGTTGGGCAATGTTGCGGCTGCCTCCTGCTTGCTGTGGGCTTTTCAGCGTGCCTTCTTGGGCACGCCCGTCTCTCCAACCCCCACCAAGACCATGCAGCGCGAACGCATCGTGGAAAAAACCATGGTATTGATGATGATAGTGGTTCAGTTGTCGGTCGGTTTTTATTCAGGCCCGGGCATGAAGTTGATCGATGGCTACACCCATGCACTGGCTGTCCCTTACCAGGGTCGAAAACCGTGATGGAAACCCTCCCTCTCTTGAGTCTGATCATTGCGCTTCCTCTGTGCAGTGGGTTGCTGTTGTGGTGGCTGCCCCACGTGCGTGCTGTACGATGGGCGGCTTTGATCATCGCGTTGATCGAATTGAGTCTAACGCTGTGTGCTGTGCTAATTGTGGATTCCTCGAACGCTGCTTTTCAGTTGCAGGAAAATGCCTCTTGGCTCCCCTCCTTGAATGTCCATTATCGCTTGGGGGTCGACGGGCTGTCGGCTCTCTTTCTGCCCATGACAGCCTTGTTGGTAGTAGTGGTCTTGCTCGCTTCCTGGAATGCTGTGTACCGACCTATGCCTGTGCTCTATTACACGCTGTTGCTGGCACTCGAAGGCGTGACCATGGGGGTATTCTGTGCATTGGATACGATTCTGTTTTTTATTTTCTGGGAACTCACCCTTTTGCCGGTGTATTTTCTCGTGAGCCTGTGGGGAGTTGGGCCTTATCGACGGCAGGCAGCCACCAAGTACGTGCTATTAATGCTGGCGGGTGGGGTGCCACTGTTATTTGGTCTGTTGTTGGCGGCACTACAATACCCAAAACCAGAATTTAGTCTCGTGGCTTTACTTGCCCAACCTTTGCCGATGGAAAGTCAAACGATGGTGTTTCTGTTGTTGGTGGTAGGTTTTGGTGTGAAAACGCCGTTTTTTCCCATGCACACGTGGTTGCCGAGTCTTGCGATGGAAGGGCCATCAGAAATAGCGGCCATGATGACGGGCATCAAATTAGGTGCCTATGGTCTGCTGCGTGTGGCCATCCCCATGGCCCCCGAAGCGGCGCGACACTTGCATTGGTTATTGGCGGGATTGGGGGTGGTTGGCATTCTTTATGGTGCCATGATTGCCCTTTCCCAGAGCAATTTGCGGCGTATGTTGGCGTTTTCTAGCATTAGCCATGTGGGGCTTGTTGTTTTGGGTCTGGCTTCCATGACGGTACAGGGTACACAGGGCGCGGTTTTTCAACTGCTTAATTTTACACTGGTTTCTGGTGGGATGTTTTTGCTGGTAGGACAGATCCACCGCCGTTTTGGTACTACGGATCTAATTCACCTGGGGGGATTGGCACGTTCTATGCCTATCGCGGCTACATTTTTTCTGTTGTTGGGACTTGCGAGCTTAGGGATGCCGTTGACTTCTGGTTTTCCTGCCGAGAATCTATTGCTCATCGGTGTGATTGCGAGTTACAAGGGGGCGGGACTTGCTGCTTTGGGGGGAAGTATTCTAGGGGCTGCGTATTTTCTTGGGTACTACCGTCGTGCTTTTCTTGGCCCAATGCACCATTCTATGCTGGCTGTGGGGCCAGATCTCCTACTCCATGAGGCAGTTTTGGTATGGTTGATGGGGGGAATGCTTCTGGTGGTTGGAATCTTGCCAGGGCCGGTGCTGGATTTTACCCGTGCTGCTGCTTGGGCCTGGGTAACACATGTGCATACTGGTTAATTAGGGACGATTCTTGTAGCCTTTGATAAACCCCTTCCCAGAGGAAAGGGGCTGGGGGAGGCAGGGTGTGCTGTTTTTGGTTGACTGTATACTAAAAAGAGAAAGCTACCGTATGCACACATCTTTTTCGAGCGTGCTCTATCAGATTGAACGATAAAGACAATTCTGATGTGCCCAAACGAATAACCTTGCGATTTTTCTCTCGCATCATCAATGGGTTACAAGGATGTGTGCATAGGCTAAAAACACTCTCAAAACCAGCCCCTTTCTTTTTTTAGCACACAGTCACAGTCCTACCTCATTCTTCGTTATTGGTATTTTCCCGCCCGTGCGAGATCCTTGAAAGCCTGGTATAGATCCATCATCCTGCGGTAGAGTGGCCCTGGCAACCCCGTTCCGATGGGTGCACCCGCCAAGGTAGTCACGGGTACAATCTCCTTGGTGGACGAAGTCAACCAAAGCTCGTCTGCCTGGCGCACATCCTCCGTCGTCAACATTGCTTCGTGGATCGGGATGTGGTTCGCGCAGGCCAATTCAACGACTAGATCACGTGTAATGCCTGGCAACAACAACGGCCCCTTAGGAGGCGTCACCAGTACACACTCACGCACAACAAACACATTGCTGGCAGCACCCTCCGTGACGTGTGCCCCGCGTACAAGAATGGCCTCGAACGCACCCGCATCCACCGCCTGTTGACGCAGCAGGACGTTGGCCAGCAACGTGATGGTCTTGATGTCACAACGCCCCCAGCGAATGTCCTCGACCAAGACCGCGCTTACCCCACGCTCACGATAGACCTGGGGGAGGGGGAGCAAGGGACTCGCCATCGCGAAGACACTCTGAGAGGCACCGACCGGAAAAGCATGATCACGGTTTGGGCCTGCGCCACGCGTTACTTGTAGATATACGGAAAGATCGCCGCCCCCATTTTGCGCCACCAGATTACGCAGAAGCACCTCCCATTGCATGTCGTCAAAAGGGTTGGCACAGCGTATCCCAGCGAGGCTGTTGCCTAACCGACGAAGGTGTTCCGCAAGGCGAAACGGTTGGCCACCATACACAGGCATGACTTCGTAGACACCATCTCCGAACAGAAACCCCCGATCCAGCACCGATATTCGTGCTTGATCGAGAGGTTGAAACACGCCATTGAGATAAACGGTGGGTGGACTCACAAGAGCAGGCATGGCTACACTCCAAGCAGATGCAGTGTCCATCTTACTCCCGTTGATAGGATTGTGACATACACGGACTTCTTTTATAAATATTTGTTATGAATACAGATACTTTTTCGGAAGATGCTTTTAAGGGAGCACTGTTGACTCTCCCACTGGATTTACCCTATACTGCCGCCGTTCGGCTACATGCCTCTGTATTGGCTTCGTTTGTTACGGGTAATGCGGTGCGCTTCTTCACTCCGATCGCGTGGTACGGGTAGCGGTGCCCTGATTGGCATGCGTGAACAGCAGAAGGCTGTTCCCTTATTTTTTCCGCGTCCTGAGGTCTTGAGGTGCGGGTGTTTCCTGAGGACACTGATGACTTACGTATCTAGACTCCTGCGCAGTGGAGTTCATCGTGTTCTGATGTGGCAGGCCGTTATCGTGTTGGTGGTTGCGTGCGGTGTTTTTCTGATCCATAGAGAGCGTTTCGATGTGTTCTCCGCCCTGTATGGCGGGGCTGTGGCCATGATGATGACCTTCTTGCTCGGCTTCCGGTTGCAAAGGGCCGCCGCCATGAACACTGCCAAGAGTGGTCTCGGTGATTTGCGCCTCTATCTGTATCTTTACGTGGGTGCCTTGGAGCGTTTTGGTTTGGTTGCGCTGTTCTTGGGGGTGGGGGTCGGTTACTTCCACTTACGACCCTTTCTCGTGATCGTGGGGTTCACGGCCGTCCACATGGGGTATCTTTTTAAGCTGCCCACCCGTCCAGCATTGAGGAATAAGTCTCAGGAATAGAGGGTCGTATATAGCTGCATTCGTCCGACATTTGTCAACCTCGTTTTGGAGTGAAACCGTGACAACACAGGCAACCGACGCTGCCAATCCCCTTGCCAATGCACATGCTCACATATCCATAGAGCCTGCTACACACGATCCGACCGGCTATATTCAGCACCATCTACACCCCTTTCAAATGGGGGATGGGTTCTGGACTTTCAACGTAGACACCCTCTTTTTCGGCTTGCTCACAGCACTCCTGATTATGTGGGCATCCTATGCGCTGGGTAAGCGCCTAACCTCCGACGTACCGAGCGGTCTACAGAATGTCCTAGAATCCATTGTGGAATTTGTGGCTGCCCAGATCCGCGACACCTTTACCAGTCGTCCAAGCCCTATGGTTGGCCCTGTGGCTTGCACTGTTTTTATGTGGGTGTTCTTGATGAATGCAATGGATATGCTGCCTGTGGATTTGCTGCCGAAATTGGCCAATATGATGGGTATAGAACACCTCAAAGTGGTGCCTACCTCCGATCCACATACAACCTTTGCCTTGTCGCTGTCTGTGTTCGCGATGGTGATCTACTACAACATCAAGTTTAAGGGATTCATGGGGTACATTAAGACGTTTCTGTTCCATCCCTTTGGGAAATGGTTGGTACCGATCAATATTCTCATGACGTTGGTGGAAGAATTGGCCAAACCCCTGTCACTTGCTTTACGTTTGTTTGGGAACATGTTCGCGGGTGAGTTGGTGTTTCTGTTGATTGCCACTTTGTCTCCGTGGGTGTTGTGGTTGCCCGGATCCTTGTGGGCGATCTTTCATATTTTGATCATCACGTTGCAGGCATTTATCTTTATGGTGCTGACGGTGATGTACTTTGAACTTGCCCATACAGAGGTCGAAGAGCATTAGCGGTTGCGAGTCTATTTCGAGCCGAGCCTATTCGTTATTGGTTATGGCTGATAGTAGAAGGTCGCTCCCCATGCGGGGGGCGTGGATTGCAACAATCATGCGTGAAGAGAGCGCATCTTTTCTGGGAGCTTTTCCGTGAACGTCACTGCCACGCTGCTTGGCCAAATGGCCACCTTCCTGGTACTCGTCGCCTTCATTACGAAGTATCTGTGGGGGCCACTGATCAATGTGTTAGAAGATCGTAAGAAGCGCATTGCGGATGGACTAGAATCCGCAGAGCGTGCCCACCAGGAGCGTGAGCTTGCGAAGAAGAGGGCCGTTGAGGTCATTCGGGAAGCCCGTGATGCAGCAGCGGTGTTGATTGAACAGGCCCAGTCTCGTGCACAAGGCATCATAGAGGACGCACAGGAGGAGGCACACAAAGAATCCGAACGCCTTTTGATCGCAGCGAGAGCAGAGATCGAAAAAGAGCTGTATCGTGCCAAAGAAGACCTGCGTGGTCGCCTGGCTGTTCTCGTCGTAGCGGGTGCCGGTCAGATCCTGCGCAAGGAGATCAGCATGGAGACACACAAAGAGATGCTTGCCCAACTGGCTGCCACTATCTAAGGGGTCACTATGTCAGCGGATGCGACGGTTGCCAGACCCTATGCGAATGCTGCGTTCGCACAGGCGCAGCAAGAGGGTGCTCTGATTCCTTGGTTGGCAATGCTAACCACGGTGGTCGCGATTGTCACGGATGCAGCGGTGGATGGGTTCATCAACAATCCACTGGTTGGCCGTGGAGTGCTCGCTGATTTGGTGCTTGACGTTGCACAGGAGGCTCTCACGCCCTCGGTGCGTAATTTCGTCCGTGTGTTGGCGGAGAATGATCGCCTTGCGGTTGTGCCGGAGGTGCTCGTCCTGTTTACGCAATTAAAAGCAGAGTCCGAAAAATGTGTGGAGGTAGAGATTGTCTCTGCTTTCCCTGTGGATGACGCACAGGATCAGACACTGATCCTTGGGCGTGCATTGGAAAGACGGTTTGGACTGGCCGCCCATATTACGTTCGCTGTTGACCCAGATCTCATCGGTGGTGCTGTAGTGCGTATCGGTGATGTGGTGATCGACGGCTCGATACGGGCAGGGCTGGCACAGATGGCCACTGAACTGCGTCATTGAGAATCGAGGAACCCCTGAACATGTTGCAACTCAATCCTAGTGAAATTAGCTCTCTTATCCAAAGCCGGATTCAGGCCTTTGGCCTCAAGGTAGAGGCCCGTACCGAGGGCACAGTGGTCAGCCTCACCGATGGTATCGCCCGTGTGCACGGGTTGTCCGATGCCATGTCGGGTGAAATGCTAGAGTTCCCAAACGATACCTTCGGGATGGCGCTCAATTTGGAGCGCAATTTCGTAGGTGCGGTGATTATGGGGGAATACAAGCACATCACCGAAGGCGACCCCGTCCGTTGCACAGGTCGTATTTTAGAGGTGCCGATTGGTCGTGGCATGCTCGGACGGGTTGTCAATTCTCTGGGTGCCCCGATTGATGGCAAAGGCCCCATCGAGTCCGATGGAACAGCCCCTATCGAAAAAGTAGCCCCAGGCGTTATTACCCGTAAATCGGTGACGCAACCCCTGCAAACCGGACTCAAAGCCATTGATGCCATGGTGCCGATTGGTCGCGGTCAGCGTGAGTTGATCATCGGTGACCGTCAGACGGGCAAAACTGCCGTTGCGATTGATGCCATCATCAACCAGCGTAGCACCGGCGTACTCTGTATTTACGTTGCGATTGGTCAGAAAGCCTCCAGTATTGCCAACGTAGTGCGTAAGCTCGAAGAGCATGACGCCATGAAGTACACCATCGTGGTGGCTGCCCCTGCGTCTGAATCGGCTGCGTTGCAATACATTGCACCTTACGCCGGTTGTACGATGGGCGAGTATTTCCGTGACCAGGGCGAGGATGTCCTGATTGTGTACGATGATCTGACCAAACAGGCCTGGGCCTATCGTCAGGTGTCGCTCTTGTTGCGTCGTCCCCCGGGTCGTGAAGCGTACCCTGGTGACGTGTTCTACCTGCATTCGCGTTTGTTGGAGCGTGCGGCGCGGGTCAACGAAGAGTACGTTGAAAAAGCCACAGGAGGTCGGGTGAAGGGCCGTACCGGTTCCCTTACTGCGTTGCCGATCATCGAAACCCAGGCGGGTGACGTCTCGGCGTTCGTACCCACGAACGTGATTTCCATCACCGATGGACAGATTTTCTTAGAGACCGATTTGTTCAATGCCGGTATTCGACCTGCGATCAACGCCGGTCTTTCTGTGTCACGCGTTGGTGGTGCGGCACAGACGAAGATCATCAAAAAGCTCGGTGGAGGGGTTCGTCTAGACCTAGCCCAATACCGTGAGCTGGCGGCCTTTGCCCAGTTCGCCTCCGATCTGGACGATACCACCCGTCGCCAGTTGGAACGCGGCCAACGCATCACCGAACTGATGAAGCAGTTGCAATACCGTCCGTTGTCTCTCTCGGAGATGGCGGTCTCTCTGTTTTCGGTCAATCAGGGCTTCTTGGACGATGTCCCCGTCAAGAAGGTGGTCGATTTTGAACATGCACTCCTGGCGTATATGCACCACGATCATGCCGATCTGTTGGCGCGCATCACTGAAAAACCGGAATATACCGACGAGGTGGAGAGTGGACTGCGTGCCGCCCTCACGGCCTTTAAGGCCACCCATACTTGGTAGGAACGGCGCCCCTGTTTGAAGGAGCCATCGTCCCTTTGTGATTTTGCATCGGCACGATGGCCGCAACCGAGCGAGTAGACGAGTATGGCCGGCAGCAAAGAAATCCGTGACAAGATCAAGAGTATCAAAAATACCCGGAAGATCACCAAGGCCATGCAGATGGTGGCCGCGAGTAAGATGCGTCGCTTCCAGGATCGCATGATCGCAGCCCGTCCTTATGCGGAGCGTATCCGGCGTGTCATTGGACACTTGGCACATGCCAATCCTGAATACCGTCATCCTTACCTCGTCACGCGTACCGAGACTAAAAATGTGGGTTACGTGGTCATCACCTCGGATCGCGGGCTGTGCGGAGGATTGAACAGCAATTTGCTGCGTACCTTGACTCTCAAAATGCGCGAGGCACAACGCGACGGGATGGGGGTGCAGTTTTGTAGCGTCGGCACCAAGGGCAGTGTGTTCCTGAAACGGTCGGGAGCAAAAATAGTTTCCAGCATCAATCACCTCGGTGACACACCCCGCATTGTGGATCTCATCGGTGTCGTCCGTGTGATGTTAGATGCCTACAGCACCGGTGCGATCGATCGGCTGTATCTGGTTTACAACCGATTTGTCAATACCATGACACAGACACCCACTATAGAACAAATTTTGCCTTTGCCTCCCGATGCCGGCAAGGGTGTGAGTAAGCATCCTTGGGATTATCTCTACGAGCCGGATGCTAAAGCGGTGTTGGATGATCTGCTGGTTCGTTTCACGGAGTCTTTGGTCTACCAGGGGGTGGTCGAGAACATGGCCTCCGAGATGGCGTCACGCATGGTGGCCATGAAAGCGGCTTCCGACAATGCGGCAACCATCATTGATGAACTTCAGTTGGCCTACAACAAGGCTCGCCAAGCGGCGGTTACCCAAGAGTTGTCTGAAATCGTCGCAGGGGCTGCGGCGGTGTAATGTAGTCCGGGTGCGCGGATTGAAACAAACAAACCAAACACAGAAATCGTTGGGGCGCGAAGCGTGCCCAAACCTACGATTGCACAGGGGTTCTGCATGAGCGTTGGAAAGGTTGTTCAAATCATTGGTGCGGTGGTCGACGTGGAATTTGCCCGCGAGGGGATGCCAAAGGTGCATGATGCCCTTTACATCGATTCCATGGGGCTGACAATGGAAGTCCAGCAGCAGCTTGGGGATGGCATTGCACGTACCATTGCCATGGGATCGACCGACGGTCTGCGTCGCGGCACAGAAGTCCGCAACACTGGAAGTCCCATTTCCGTGCCGGTCGGCAAGGCTACGCTTGGGCGTATCATGGACGTACTCGGTACGCCCATCGACGAGAAAGGCCCCATCGGTGAAGAAGTCCGTTGGGCGATTCATCGTCAGGCGCCCTCGTTCGCGGATCAAGCCACGACGGTGCAGCTCCTAGAGACCGGCATCAAGGTCATTGACCTCATCTGCCCCTTTGCCAAAGGCGGTAAAGTCGGCCTGTTCGGGGGCGCGGGGGTCGGCAAGACCGTGACTTTGATGGAATTGATCCGCAACATCGCGGTAGAGCATTCCGGGTATTCCGTATTCGCTGGTGTGGGCGAGCGTACCCGTGAAGGCAATGACTTCTACCACGAGATGCAGGAAGGCGGCGTGTTGGATAAGGTGGCGCTGGTCTACGGACAAATGAACGAGCCACCCGGCAACCGTTTGCGCGTGGCCTTGACCGGATTGACCATGGCGGAGTATTTCCGCGACGAAGGCCGAGACGTGTTGCTCTTCATTGACAACATCTATCGTTATACCCTGGCGGGCACCGAAGTGTCTGCGTTGCTCGGACGTATGCCTTCCGCTGTGGGCTACCAGCCGACTCTCGCCGAAGAAATGGGCGCACTCCAAGAGCGTATTACCTCCACACGAACGGGTTCTATCACCTCAATTCAGGCGGTGTACGTGCCTGCGGACGATTTGACTGACCCCTCGCCAGCTACCACGTTCGCCCATTTGGACGCAACCTTGGTGCTCTCCCGTCAAATTGCCGAGTTGGGTATTTATCCTGCGGTCGATCCGCTGGACTCGACCAGCCGTCAGCTCGACCCACTCGTTGTCGGCGAAGAACACTACCAGACCGCACGTCAAGTACAGCGTGTCTTACAGCGTTACAAAGAACTGAAAGACATCATTGCCATTTTGGGCATGGATGAACTGTCCGATGAGGACAAATTGATGGTGTCTCGTGCACGTAAACTCCAACGCTTCTTGTCGCAGCCGTTCTTCGTGGCAGAAGTGTTCACGGGTGCGCCTGGTAAATACGTGTCCCTCAAAGAAACCATCCGCAGCTTCAAAGGCATTGCCAATGGTGACTACGATGCCCTGCCCGAGCAAGCATTTTATATGGTCGGCGGCATTGACGAGGTCGTGGACAAGGCGAAGCGGATTCAGTAACCATTCAGTAACTCAGTAACCGGAGGCTGCCAACATGGCAATGACCATTCATGTGGATATTGTGAGCGCCGAAGCATCGGTCCATTCTGGCGTTGCCACCATGGTATTTGCCCCTGCAGCGGGTGGAGAAGTTGGTATTCTCCCCCGCCATACACCGTTCATCAGTCGACTCGTCCCTGGCGAGGTGCGCGTGCGCACGCCAGAGAACGGAGAGGAGTGTTTTTACGTCTCAGGGGGCATTGTAGAAGTACAACCCCATGTGGTCACGGTGTTGGCGGATACCGTGATGCGTGCCCACGACATCGACGAAGCCAAAGCCCTCCAAGCGCGGGAACGTGCGATGGATCTGCTCCGAGACCGTCGGGCGGATGTGGATTATGCCCGCGTTCATTCGGAGTTGCTCGAAGCGGTCGCCCAGCTTCGGACGTTGCAGAACGTTCGCGAGCGGCTGAAAGGGCGTGGATAAGTGCATGGATATGCTAGCCTCCCTCGTAAGGACATCGCCGTGACCCGTGTTGCCAAGGGAAAGGTCGTCTATGTCACGTATCGCATCCGCGATGTGGTCGGGTCTTTTTTGGAACAGTCCGATTTTGCCGTGGGCTATGTGCATGGTGCGGGTGTCGCGCTGTTCCCCAAGGTGGAAGAGGCCCTGGATGGGGTGACCGTAGGCACAACCGTTGAGGTTACCCTGTTTCCAGAGGATGCTTTCGGACAGCATCTTCCGGAGCTGGTGTTTATAGACGATATCGAGAATGTTCCGCCTACGTTGCGCTACGTCGGTGCAGAGGCACAAATGGAGAGTGACCAGGGGGTTGTTCGTACCTTTGTGGTTTCTCGCATCGAAGATGGTAAGCTGACCGTGGATGGTAATCACCCCTACGCAGGGAAAACCCTGGTCTATGCGGTCGATGTCGTTCGTATACGAGATGCGACGCCAGCAGAGATAGCACGCGGTGAGCCGCTTGATGCCCAATTCCACTGATTCTGTGCGGGAGAAGACATGGTGGCGTACGGCATTTCCAGTGGTGTCCATGTCGGTGGTGTCCGGCGTGCCGTAGCCTGTTCCGTCGTGATCCTTGCCGCCGGGCAAGGGACTCGTATGCGTTCCGACTTGCCTAAGGTGCTCCACCTCGTGGGCGGGAAACCTCTGCTGGCACACGTCGTGGATACGGCCACCCAACTCGGGGCGGCACGTGTTTGCGTGGTCTATGGCCATGGGGGGGATCGGGTGCGTGCTGCTCTGTCCCACCTACCTATCACCTGGGTGGAACAGGCCGAGCAACTCGGTACTGGCCACGCAGTGGCGCAAGCTTTGCCACACCTCCCGCACAACGATACCATGCTCGTGCTGTATGGCGATGTGCCACTCATTCGTCCCGATACCTTGCACGCGCTACTTTCTGCGGCAGCACCCTCCGACGATGCGCCACAGGGGTCGCTTGCGTTGCTCACCGCACACGTACCAGACCCCAGCGGCTATGGCCGCATTCTACGGGATGACCAGGATCGCGTGGTTGGCATTGTCGAAGACAAAGACGCAACCCGCACACAACGCAGCATCCGCGAGATCAATACCGGCATCTTGGCCGTACAGGGGGCGTCTTTGGCCCGTTGGATCGCACAACTCAATCCCCGAAACGCACAGGGCGAATATTACCTCACGGACATTGTCGAGCGTGCCGTCCTGGACGGCGTGCCAGTACAAGCATTCCAACCCAATGCCATCACAGAAATCTTGGGCGTGAATCACCGCGCCCAGCTCGCCGAGCTGGAACGCGCCTACCAATTGCGTCAAGCACACGATCTCATGATCGTCGGTGTGACCCTGCGCGATCCGGCTCGTTTTGATCTGCGTGGTACGCTCACGGTAGGACGAGACGTTGAGATCGACCTCGATGTTCTCCTGGAAGGCAACGTACACTTGGGTCATCGCGTGCGGATTGGCCCGTATTGTTGCCTGAAAAACGTGACTCTTGCTGCGGATACCGAGGTACGTGCCCATTCGGTGCTGGAAGGCGTCACGGCGGGGGAGGCTTGTATCCTTGGCCCGTTTGCACGTGTGCGCCCTGGCACCAAACTCGGCGCACGAGTGCATGTAGGGAACTTTGTCGAGTTGAAACAGACCCAGGTGGACGAGGGCAGTAAAATCAACCACCTGAGCTACGTTGGCGACGCACAGATCGGGCGCGATGTGAATATCGGTGCGGGAACGATTACCTGTAACTACGACGGCCACCATAAGCACCGTACCGTGTTGGGCGATCGCGCTTTTATTGGATCGAATACGGCGCTGGTTGCTCCTGTCGAGGTTGGTGCCGATGCGACCATTGGGGCTGGTTCGACCATCACCCGCAGTGCACCACCAGAGGCACTGACCCTGAGTCGTGCTCCGCAGGAAACTCGTCCAGGGTGGAAGCGAGTCACAAAAAAGGATTCTACCGTATAGCGTACGGTCAATTATTGCGGGGTTTCGGTCATGTGTGGAATCGTGGGTGCTGTTGCCGGACGTGATGTGGTTGCGATTCTCCTGGAAGGTCTCA
The DNA here is from genome assembly GCA_903824965.1 of uncultured Thiotrichales bacterium. Lineage (GTDB taxonomy): Bacteria > Pseudomonadota > Gammaproteobacteria > CAIRSR01 > CAIRSR01 > CAIRSR01. The sequence goes on along the minus strand of CAIJYR010000098.1, from coordinate 2,200 downwards.
AACGGTTGGAGTATCGGGGCTACGATTCGGCGGGTGTCGCCATCCAAAACGCAGAAGGCGTGTTGGATCGGATGCGCGTGACCGGCAAGGTGCGTGATCTAGAAAGTTGTCTTACGGGTCGGCCTTTTGTCGGTCATCTCGGCATCGCCCATACGCGTTGGGCCACCCATGGTCGTCCTGCCGATTGTAATGCCCATCCGCATACCTCCCATGATACCGTCGCGGTCGTACACAACGGTATCATCGAAAATCATGAGGCGTTGCGTATTCGTCTGGAGGATCTTGGGTACGATTTTACCTCCGACACGGATACCGAAGTCATTGCCCATCTTGTCCACCATCACCGTCTTCAGCAACCGAGCCTTTGGCATGCGGTGCGGATCGCGGTCAGCGAATTGGTCGGTGCTTATGCCATCGGGGTCGTGTCCACGACGGATCCGGGTCGGTTGGTTGCAGCGCGTCTTGGCAGTCCTTTGGTCGTGGGGATCGGTGTCGATGAGCAGTTCATTGCGTCGGATGTAACGGCGCTCTTGTCGGTGACGCGGCATTTTGTCTTTCTAGAAGACGGGGATGTGGCAGAACTCACGCAAACGGGTGTCACGATCCACGATGCGGCTGGTCAGATTGTCGGGCGTCCGATCAAAAAGAGCGAAGTGAGCGCCGATGCGATTAATCTCGGAGACTTCGTGCATTATATGCAGAAGGAGATCCACGAACAGTCAACGGCAATTGCAGACACCTTAGAAGGTCGTTTGAGCGGTCATCGTATTCTGGAAGAGGCATTTGGCCCTCTGGCGCGTGGGGTTTTTGACGAAACCCGGTGTATCCAAATCGTTGCCTGTGGCACGAGTTACCATGCGGGTCTGGTGGCACGCTACTGGTTCGAGGCCATTGCGGGCATTCCGTGCACCGTAGAAGTCGCAAGCGAGTTTCGCTACCGCCGTCCTGTGGTGTCTCCGGGAACGCTGGTTGTGTGTATTTCTCAGAGTGGCGAGACTGCCGATACCCTTGCAGCCCTTCAAGAAACCAAGCGCCTTGGCTATGCACACTCGCTTGCGATTTGCAACGTCCCCGAAAGCTCGATCGTGCGAGAGGCCGAACTGACTCTCATGACCCGTGCTGGCCCTGAAATCGGTGTAGCGTCCACCAAAGCATTTACCTGTCAGCTCGTCGCGTTGTTGTTGTTGGTCATTGCGATTGGACGGCGGCACGGTCTTGGTCTGGTGCGGGAGGCGGAGATCGTGGCTGAGTTGGCCGCCTTGCCTGTGCTCATCGAGAAAGTGCTCCGCTTGGAGGGTGCCATCCGTGTCTTGGCCAAACAGCTCCTCGATAAACACCATGCTCTGTTCTTAGGCCGTGGTACGCAGTATCCGGTGGCGATGGAAGGCGCTCTAAAACTGAAAGAAATTTCGTATATTCACGCAGAGGCTTACCCAGCTGGAGAACTTAAACACGGGCCGCTTGCCTTGATTGATGCACAAATGCCTGTAGTGGCCCTTGCACCCGACAATGAACTTTTGGAAAAATTGCGTTCCAACCTCCAAGAGGTGCGGGCACGTGGCGGACAGTTTTTCCTCTTCGCCGATACAGCAGCGAATTTCCAGGATGCCCCTGATATGCGGGTCGTCAGGATGCCGAGCGTAGGCAGCACCACTGCACCCGTTGTGTATACGGTACCTTTGCAATTGCTTGCTTATCATACGGCGGCCATCAAGGGCACCAATGTGGATCAACCGAGAAACCTCGCAAAGTCGGTCACTGTGGAATAAAACGCTTCTGACTTTCAGCTCGCACCTCCCCTGAAAGAGGCTACCGTATGCACACATCTTTGTAACCCATTGATGATGCGAGAGAAAAATCGCAAGGTTATTCGTTCGGGTGCATCAGAATTGTCTTTATCGTTCAATCTGCTAGAGCGTGTTCGAGAAAGATGTGTGCATACGGTAGCCTGAAAGGGGAGGGGTTGGGAGGGGTAGGGGGCTGGTTTTGATTTGTCTTTTCAAGAATAAGAATCAATCAATGATTAAAAATCAAGAATAAGGATCAAGAATAAGGATCAAGAATACAGGGAAGTCGCCATTTTTCGCGATACCCGACTGGGACATCCCAGTCGCCGTCGGGAGCGAAAAATTGGCGACATGCCGTGCCTTCGGCGCCCGCGCCGCCCTGCGTCCGCCACGACTCGCCACTTCGCTGGCTC
>CAIJYR010000097.1 GCA_903824965.1 uncultured Thiotrichales bacterium | reverse complement strand
GGGGGGCGGGGGAAGTAGACCTGCCCATCCGATCCAATTGTGTATGGTCTGATTGTGCGGAATATCGGTTTATTGCGGGCAACAGCTGCACAGTTTCATACCAAGAACAAGCACGCAATCCTTACGCTCATCAGATCACAGCTTGAAAGTATGCTGCACTTTTATGCATTCTTTATCGTTGATGATTTGCGCACTCTAGTGGACCATCTCATGGATGGCAGGAGTCTACGTATGTTCAAGAACTCGGATGGACATCATCTTAAAGATTCCTATCTCATCGCACACATTAGAAAACAATGGCCAGAGGCTGATGCAATTCATGAGTCTCTTTTCCATCGGATACACTTTACAGAGGCGCACTTCTTCTCAGATCGTGTTATTTATGGAGATAGCATGTTGACGCCGAGTGCTGTTGAGTCTCTACTTGAGGAAGCAGTCAGATCAATAGCGATAATCCAGGACATCACCGCAAAGGTTCTTGCTGTGTACGAGAAAATGGCACAATACTGTACGGTTGGTATCGAGGAATGACCATTATACCATAACAGCCAAAAACAGCGGCCGCCTCTCCAAAACCCCCTCTCTTCCTGAGAGAGGGCGTTCTAAAGGCGCTTTTCTCATTGACGATGAATGGGGTTTCACGTATTCTTTACGATCACAAACCCCAGAACCGACGCCAATGACCCTTGCATCGACCACGGACACCTCTTTCTCTCTGGACATTAAGAAATCTAAATATTCTCCCAACCAGTGCGTACTCAGCAATGACGAGCATGGGGTCTGGTTGTATCAAGCGAATTGCATCGAATTCATGGACGCACTCATTGAGAAATATCCACTCGGAATGTTTGATATGATCTTCGCCGATCCTCCCTATTTTCTCTCCAACGGTGGCATTACCTGCCAAGCTGGGAAAATGGTCAAAGTCGACAAAGGCCAATGGGATCAGTCACAAGGCGCAGAACTCAACCACGAGTTTAATCGCTCCTGGCTCTCTAGGTGTCAGAAACTTCTGAACCCAAACGGAACCCTTTGGGTCTCTGGAACGCACCACGTCATCCATTCGGTTGGATACGCAATGCAGCAGCTTGGCATGAAAATACTCAACGATATTGTGTGGGAAAAACCAAACCCACCCCCCAATCTCTCCTGTCGCTATTTCACACACTCGACAGAAACCATTATTTGGGCTGCCAAGAACGAAAAATCAAAGCATTGCTTTCAATACAACCGCATGAAAGCAATCAACGCTAACAAGCAAATGAAATCAGTATGGATATTTACCGATTCTGATTCTGATTCTGATTCTGAGGAGAAACCGGAAGAACCCACGATGGAGCGGCGCTGGACGTACACGGCCCCGAGTGGCGCAGAAAAAGCCCTTGGAAAACATCCTACCCAAAAACCCTTTCGTGTGCTCGAAAGGATCATCTCAGCCAGCACCGAGGAGAAAGATTGGATTTTTGATCCCTTCGCGGGCAGCGCAACCACAGGGGTAGCGGCTGTCGCACTCGGTCGGAGATTTGTCGGCTGTGAGCTAGAAGAGGATTTTATATCTCTCGCCAAGAAACGTCTCGATGCTGCCATACTGAAAAAAGCGTCCCCACCAGGAGACCAACCGTGATCACGGGTGGGGTTGGCGGATCCAATACACGCACAGGACTGAACTTTGAAACAGAGGTCGATCTGCATGTACTGCTGGCCAGCCTTGCAGGGTATACGATCGCAAAACCAGCACACAGCGCAGGACTAGAAGTTCTCTTTGACGATGTGTTGGTTGCACGATGTTTCAGAAAACACGACCTGTATCGATTTCTTAAAGAGAATCATGTCGATTGGGAAAGGATAGTATCAAAAAGACTGCTGCCTGATGATGCTATGTTGGTTCGTGACACGCTGTTTGTTATTGAGGTAAAGTACCAACAAGTATCCGGTTCGGTGGATGAGAAATTACAGACCTGTGATTTCAAAAGAAAGCAGTACGCAAAATTGCTGTCTTCTTTGGATCTGAAAGTAGAATATGTCTACGTACTCAACGACTGGTTCATGAAAAAGGAATACAAAGACGTATTGGAATACATTCAGAGCGTAGGGTGTCACTATCACTTCAAAGAATTGCCTCTTGCCTGGCTTGGGTTGCCCATACGTCAACCACAGGGAAGTCGCCATTTTTCGCGATACCCGACTGGGACATCCCAGTCGCCGTCGGGAGCGAAAAATTGGCGACATGCCGTGCCTTCGGCGCCCGCGCCGCCCTGCGTCCGCCACGACTCGCCACTTCGCTGGCTCG
>CAIJYR010000096.1 GCA_903824965.1 uncultured Thiotrichales bacterium | reverse complement strand
TCTGCCGCTTTCAGTAGCTCAGGGTTGAGGAAGCGCCCCAAGGGGCAAGTCTTGTACTTCGTTGCAACGTAGCCATGCTGCTCTGTGGCTTAGGCTGGTCAACCCCAGGCTTGCTTTCACAAGCCCCCGCCTTTAAGCGGGGGTGGTTGACTGGGCAGTTGGTATTACACGTTAAACCGGAAGTGGACGACATCCCCATCGCGTACTAGATAGGTTTTCCCTTCCAAGCGCCACTTGCCTGCTTCTTTCGCACCGTGTTCGCCATTGTGTGCAATAAAATCGTCGTAGGCAATGACCTCGGCACGGATAAAGCCCTTCTCAAAATCCGTATGGATGATGCCAGCGGCTTCCGGTGCAGGGGTACCGACACGCATCGTCCACGCACGTACCTCTTTTGGCCCTGCCGTAAAAAAGGTGTGCAAATGGAGCAGCTGGTATCCGGTACGGATGACTTTATGCAGTCCAGGTTCCTCCAAACCGAGATCGGCCAAAAACTCCGCACGCTCTGATTCCGGCAATTCCGATATCTCCGCTTCGATGGCGGCACAGACAGGGATCACGGCAGCCCCTTCTTCGGCTGCAATCGCCTCCACCGCCTTGACGAGCGCATTGTCGGGAGAACCCCCTTCCGCGATGTTTGCAATGTACAGAATCGGTTTGGCCGTGAGCAAATGCAAATCACGCAAAGAGAGCATAGCCTCCGCAGCAAGGCCCATCGATCGTACCTGACGTCCCGCATTGAGTGCCGTGCGTACCTGTTCGAGCACCTCCAGGCGTGCCTGTGCTTCCTTGTCACCGCCGAGCTTGGCAACCTTAGCAGCCCTGTGAATGGCTCGCTCTACTGTATCGAGATCGGCCAAGGCCAACTCGGTGTGGATGGTCTCGATGTCTGCACGCGGGTCGACCGTACCTGCTACATGCACCACGTTATCGTCTTCAAAACAGCGTACTACTTGGGCAATGGCATCCGTCTCTCGGATGTGTGCAAGAAATTGATTGCCGAGTCCCTCGCCCTGCGAAGCACCCGCCACCAATCCGGCGATGTCCACAAATTCAACCGTTGTTGGAACAATCTGGCGTGGTCGCACAATTGACGCAATCCGATCGAGGCGAGGATCGGGAACCGGTACCACACCTACATTGGGATCAATGGTGCAAAAGGGATAATTCGCGGCCGCGATACCTGCACGGGTTAGCGCATTGAACAAAGTGGATTTGCCTACATTGGGCAGTCCAACGATTCCACAGTTAAATCCCATGGTGGTATTCCTTTGGTAGGGAGAGAATGCACGGTTTGCTGGGGTTCACCGCAAAACGAAACGCTGCCATTCAGGGTACTGAGTGTGAGGCTTTGAGCAAGAGTACTGTGCCATCCCATCCCAGTGGATAGGGGCCCATACGACTGACCTTACGCCATGTCATGTCCTCTAGGGCGGATTGCAGAAGTGCCAAAGGAGTCACATACTCTGGATCGGTCTTTGGCAAAGTCACCAAACCGAGTGGTTTGACGAGTCGTTGGCGTGTAATGTTACCCACCCAGAGTGGGATATTGCCTGGACTGAGTTGCGCATCGGCTCGCCAAAGGTGCAATACCAAGCGCACCGACGCAACATCGACATCTGCGGCACAGCGGATCAACTGCAGTGCTTCTGCGTGCCCATCGTGGGCATACGGCAGCACAGGCAGATCGCGGATTTCCGCATCAGGCACAAAGATCCGCAAGAACTGCGTTGTATCTAACAGAGGCGGTGTACACCAACCATGTCGTTGCAGAGAGTGGCTCAACTCACTCAAATCACCAGCGATTTGGATCGTCATAGGAACATCTTCCGCTCCCCCCCAGTCCACTCGATAGTCTGCCAAAATTTCCCAATCATTGTTCCACCAGCTGGACATCGCCAGAGTACCCTGGGGTGGGCGAACCTCATAGCGATCCAACTGAGCCTGGTGGTACAGGAACAGATGGCCACCGCCCACGAATAGCAGCACAAACAACAAGGCAACCCACAAACCCTTCAGACGTAGAGGGAGGTGATCAGCAGCGCGTCTGCGATAAGCAATGCCGAGCGCACCAGACCAGATGATGCCCAAGGTGATCCCGCCCAGGACATCCGACAACCAATGGCGTCCTAGATAAAGGTGTGCTAGGGCAAGAAGGCTGATCCAAATGGCTACGATTGTGTAAGGCAAACGACGGACATCCCGAGACAATCCACCCGCTGCCAACACCGCCAAGAAACCGTAGAGTGTGCTCACAACCGCTGCATGAACACTGGGGAAAGCATCCTTCATCTCCGCCAGGTACAGTTCTGGGCGTGGAGACTCGTTCGGCAAGAGCGCATTGAGCGCAAGGCCTACCAAAGCGGCCATCGCCACCGCAGCCGCCCAATGAAACGCCGCAAGCCAATACCGCCGCACCCCCAACCAGAGCAACCCCGTGCAAGCGACGGCTATGTTGACAGGTGCATCCCCCAGTTCAGACAGGAACACCATCCCCTGGTCTGCCCAATACGTCCGCAGCCCTTGCAACAGATAATAAACCCGATAGTCCAATGACAACGGTTGGGGATAACCGATTTCACCCAACAACACCACAAAAAAGATCACGCCCCCAAGCAGCAAGAACGCAGCCAGCCCAACCAGGGATCGTAGTTCGGGGTGTCGCGGATCGAGCAGTCCTTCTGTGACTTCCCCAAACAATGGGTACACTCGCCCCCAAGACAGGAAGCGGATCACGATGCGTTGGGTGTGCGGCTGGATCAAGGCGTAGGTGCGACGCACCAGCAACGCGGTCAACCACACAACAAACAGCAACAGCAAAATGATCAACGTCAGGCGGGTCGCGACCTTCGAAGCCAGGGTCAGCGAAGCCCCCAATAAGACCCCAGGCAGGATATACGCAGGTGCCCACGTCACCGCAGAAAGAAAATTGGCTAGGTAAAAACGTGCAGGAGACATCCCCATCATGCCCGCTACCGCCGGAATGATAGGCCGCACAGGCCCAATGAAGCGGCCAAAGATAACGCTCTTTGCGCCATGACGGAGAAAGAAACGCTCGGATCGAGCGATCCATTCGGGGTGACGCTTGCACAACCACCAATCTCGAAGGTGTTCGCGGTAACGGCGTCCAATGAGATAACTTAAGCCATCCCCGACGAGCGCCCCCGCAACCGCAAAACCCAGGGTTGCCCAAAGTCCCATGGCACCCATCGCTACCAAAGCACCAATGCCGAACATGACAACCGTGCCTGGCACAAAGAGACCGACCACCAGCAGCGATTCAGATAGGTTGATCAGGAACACCGCCGCCCAAGCCCAACGCGGATGTTGGATGAGCAACGCGACGGTACTCGCGAGATAATCACTCACAGGTCATTGCCTACGCTCAAGCCTGCAGTTCGTGTTTGGTACGCGTTTGATCGGCCTTCCCAACCCCAACGGGTTGCCCAAAACGAATCCCCAACTCGCGCAGTTGTTCTTGGCTCGCCGTTGCCGGGGCACCCGTGAGTAGGCAGGTAGCGGTCTGCGTCTTCGGAAATGCAATCACATCCCGAATAGAAGCCGACCCCGTCATCAGCATCACCAGGCGATCCAACCCAAAGGCAATGCCACCATGTGGCGGCGCACCGTAACGCAATGCTTTGAGTAAGAAACCAAACTTTTCCTCGGCCTCCTCTGCACCAATGCCGAGCAATCCAAACACCGCCTCCTGCATCTCCGAACGGTGAATACGAATCGAACCGCCTCCCAGTTCGGTGCCATTCAGTACCAAATCATAGGCCCGCGACAGGATCGTACCTGGTGTGGCACGCAATTCATCGAGACTCTCTGTTTGCGGTGCAGTGAACGGATGGTGTAGAGCCGTCCAACGTCCTGTGGCCGCATCCTGCGCGAACATCGGAAAATCGACTACCCAGAGAGGGCGCCAACCCCGCACCACCAAGCCGCGATCTTCGCCCAAGCGCAGGCGTAATGCCCCCAACGATTCATTGACGACACTCGCACGATCCGCACCAAAGAAAATCACGTCTCCGGTTTCTGCACCCGTGCGGTTCAAGACCTCTACGAGCACTTCATCCGAGAAAAACTTCACGATGGGAGATTGCAATCCTGCCCGTCCACGATGGAGATCATTGACCTTGATGTATGCCAACCCCTTGCCACCACGCGTGGCAACGAATTGCTGATACGCATCAATGGCCGAGCGTGGTAGGTCGTTCCCGCCAGGGAGGCGCAACGCTGCCACTCGTCCTAGGGGGTCACAGGCTGGATCCGCAAAGACCTTGAAATCCACCTCACGCATCACGTCACTGAGTTCTACCAATTCCAGTGGATTGCGTAAGTCAGGGCGATCCGATCCAAACCGATGCATCGCCTCGGCATAGGTCATGCGTGGTAAAGGATCCGGCAGCGCCACCCCCAGCACCCGCGCAAACAATTCACGCACCATCGATTCCATCCTATCCATAATGCCGTTTTCGTCCATGAAAGAGGTTTCAATGTCGATCTGCGTGAACTCTGGCTGGCGATCTGCGCGTAGATCCTCGTCACGAAAACACCGCACAACCTGATAATACCGATCCATGCCGGACATCATCAGGAGTTGTTTGAAGAGCTGGGGTGATTGCGGCAACGCAAAACAATGGCCAGGGTGTGTACGGCTAGGTACCAGGTAGTCCCTTGCTCCTTCTGGGGTTGTTTTGGTCAAAAAGGGCGTTTCGATGTCCAAGAACCCGTGGCTATCCAGGAAATGACGCACAAGGTGAACGACCTCTGCCCGTATACGCATCCTTCGGAGCATTTCGGGGCGACGCAGATCCAGGTAGCGGTAGCGCAGGCGCACTTCTTCGCTCGCGTGGGTCTCGTCTTCGATCGCAAACGGGGGCGGTTCGGCGTGGTTCAGCACTTCTACGGTATGTCCCGCGATTTCTAGTGTACCCGTGCCAAGATGGCTGTTTTCAGTACCTGGTGGGCGGTATCGTACAATACCCTGAATACGGAGCACATATTCGCTACGGACGTGTAGCGCTGTTTGGAAGGCACTTGGGGATTCGGGATCGACCACCACCTGTACAATGCCCTCTCGATCACGCAGATCAATGAAAACGACCCCTCCATGGTCTCGACGGCGGTTGACCCAACCGCACAAGCTCACCGATTGACCCAGCAAAGAGTCGTCGATCTGTCCACAATAATGGCTACGCATGAAAATACTCCGTCCCAAAAGTGACTCTGAACTGCGGATGCTACGTGCGTGTGCGTCATGACGCAACGGGGAACCACGATGCCAACCCAAAAACCACTGCGAACAGTACAATTGGGGAAGGGAACCCTCAACTGTGTGGCATGGTCTCCCGACAGAAGCCGTTTGGCTTTGGGTCGTGATGATCACACCGTGTATGTATTCACCCCCACGGGGGAACTGCATTGGCGCAGAAAAAAACACACCGCGCCCATCGAGACCCTGGCCTGGTCGCCGGATGGTCGTTTTCTAGCCTCCGGTGCGGATGATGGTACCCTACGGATATGGTCTTTGGATGGCACAGACATCCGCTGCATCGAAGGCCACGAGGGATTTATTGCGAGTGTGGTGTGGTCGCCGGACGGTCTTCGTTTGGCCTCTGGATCGGAGGATCGCACGTTGCGGATTTGGTCTGCAACGGAGGGTACCGAACTGCGCCGTCTAGAGGGTCATCATAGCACCCTTTGGGCGGTCGCATGGTCTCCCAACGGGGATTCTCTGGCTTCGGGGTCGGGGGATCGTTGTGTCTGCGTATGGTCAACGACGGGGGGGGCGCTTTTGCAGACCCTCACCGGACACACCCATGCGATCCTTCAGGTAGCCTGGTCGCCCGACAGTACCCGTCTTGCCTCGTGCGCAAAAGATCGCACGGTGCGGATCTGGCACGCCTCGACAAGCACCGTACAACACGCTGCAGAATACGAAGACCCCATCATGAGCATGGCATGGTCGCCGACGGGTCAGTTTCTTGCGCTTGGATCGTCCCGTGGGGTCGTCCATCTTTGGTCGCCTGGGGTCGTGCCTGCACAGACCTTCCAGGCACACACGCAAAGCATTTCTGGGGTTGCGTGGTCTCCTGATGGCAGCAACCTCTCGGCGGTTGCGAGGGATGGTCTGTTGGCGATCTGGGAAATCGAGACGACCAAGGATTTCAGGACAAAGCCTCCGCAACCTGCCCCGAACGCTCTCGATTGGATCGCTCGTCAAGCCGCCACAGTGGGTCGACGCCCTCCCCCCTGGGTGCCCCACCTTCCGAGAATCAGCACGGATCAGCCATTGGAGGCACTGGGGGTGTTACGTGCCGAGGGGACGCAAACAGCAGGTGCCCCCTGTGTTGCGATCGCACCGGACGATCTGCGCCTCGTAAGTGGTCACATGGAGGGACACCTGCGTTGTTGGGATCTGCTAGACGGGCGCTTGATTTGGACGACCCTCGGTCGCCGGGCGCAGGACATCGCTTGGGCACCCGATGGCAAGCACCTTGCGATGGGCGCAGAAGATGGTGCCCTGTCCTTATGTTCGGCAAGCGATGGCATCGAGTTGCACCGTTTTCCTGGGCACCGTGCGCCGGTTTCGAGTGTTGCTTGGTCGCCGGACGGTCGTGCCCTTGCTTCAGGCTCCGCCGACCGCACGATCCGCGTGTGGGTCATGGACGAGGATGGGGTTGGATTACGGGGTCTGCACTGCCTCCATGGACATCGAGATCGGGTGCTCAGTGTTGCGTGGTCGCCGGACGCTCGCCACCTGGTTTCTGGCTCAGAGGACGGTACGGTGCGTGTGTGGTCTGTCAGCGACGGCCAAGAACGCCGCCGTCTAGAGGGACATACCGAAGCGGTCTACAGCGTCGCGTGGTCGTCGCGGAGCGATTGGATCGCTTCTGGATCACAGGACAACACAATACGCTTGTGGTCAACCAAGGGCCAGGAACAGCACTCTCTCTCTGTGCATGGGGGGGCTGTACTGCGTGTTGCGTGGTCGCCGGAGGGGGGGCGTCTTGCCGCTGGGTCGATGGACGGTACGGTGCGCGTTTGGGATCTTCCGGGGGTTCTTGAGGGCCGATCTTCCACACGCTGTTTTGCCTCGTCAGGGTACGCCTGGCGTGTGGCGTGGGCTTCCAGTGGTCATTTTTTGGTGTCTGGCCATGCCGAGGACACCCTCCAGCTCTGGGATACCCGATCGCCTCCCCTCAGGCGCACCCATAAAAACATCGATGCCTTTGAGTCAAGGGGTTTTGCCTCTTTGCCTGCTGCTCTGGTAGCTTTACACCGAGAGGGGATTTATCCACCGCTCTCGTGGGTGCATGATCTGCGTTGTTTACTCGGTGGGGGTTCGCCTTTGTCGCTGCGTGCCCTCACGAGCGAACCGGAGGTGTCAGGTATTCGATCGTTGCAAGCGTTGGGTTGGTCGAGCGGTGCATGTACGGGACTGATCGCCTGGCTGCTTCGTGACCTTTCCGGTACCGAGGCTTGGCGCGTACCCACAGAGTTATCTCCGACCACTGTGCGTGCGTTGCTGGCTACGGCCCTATCGGGGGATAGGATCGATCGGATCGAGCCTCGCATCCCTTCAGTGCCGCTTGATATGCTCCGCGCTGCCTTGCAGCGTGTGGACAATCGTGCGCTGACGCTCATCGAGTCCCTTGGTGCTGATGCAACGCTTGCCGAACCAGGTTTGATCTCCAAGGTCTTTCAGCTCGACCCTTCCGGGATCGCGTTGTCTCCTGTCCAGCGTCGATTGCTCCACTACCCACTGACGCCGCTGCCTGTGGGCGAGACATTGGAGATCCCGCGCTTGCGTCCGACCGTGATCATTTTGGATGGATCGCCGATGTGCCACGGCGCTGTTTTGGACATGCTCCGCACGGCTGCTCATGCGGTGGTCACGACCCTGCGCCGAGCGGGTTTGTCGGTGGTGCTTGTGGGTGCGGGAGGGCCGCCGACCGTACACCCGCTTACACACCCCCTAGCGCGAATCGTCCTGCTCACGCTGGTTCGAGACACGCCCGCCGATACCCTCGAAACCGTGGCCATCGCCACCCAACTGCAACGCCAATGCGTGAACCCCACGCCGACTGTAGAACCGATCGTTTTGTTGCTGACCCATCCCCAATGGGGATCGGGGGGATCGGACTGTGTTCCGCCCCCGATACCGCGTTTGCGTGCCTTGTTTGTTGACGAAAAACCATGCACGGCATTGCCCCCATGGGCCAAGTATTGTGAACGGGTTTCAACGCTTGCGTCGGATCAATATGCGCATTTGCCCGAAGCGTTGGGCAGATTGATGGGGTAGCGTCCACCATGGTCGTGAAAAAACGTGCTGGTACTGCTCAGGCTCCCAGAATATAGACTAACGTATACGTTACGCACGAGATACAACCAATGCCAAAAGAGGAATGCGCCATGAAAGCTTCTCGAAGTCACGAGGAGGCAATGGTTGCTTTGCTCCGCGAAGATCCTGCCTTCGCCAACGAATACCTGGCAGTTGAGTTGGAGGAAGCCAACGAAGCGGGTGGTCAACAGGCATTGCTTCGCGCACTGCGCCATGTAGCCCTCGCTCAAGGCATGGAAACGGTGGCGAAACGTGCAGGGGTGCGCCGTGAAAGTCTCTCTCGATCACTCTCAGGCAGGGGCAATCCCACCCTGGAAACCTTGCTGGCTGTTCTCTCTGCGGCTGGTCTACGGCTGGCAGTGACGCGCCGATAGGGATTGCTATAGCCAGAGCATATCCCATAAACCTGGATGGTATTTGCTGTCATACTGCCGAGGCAGGTCAACCCACACCACTCCCGCAGCATTGGGTGAATCGAAAATCTAGATTGGAGCATTTATGGATATAAAGATTGGGAAACTCGTGCAACAACACATCGAACAGATTTTCTCCTACTGCGATAATGTGAGTCATTTAGAAATCGACTCTCTGTTGGATCAGCAATATTCAAAGAGAACATTTGATATTAACTTCCCTTTCTGTATTGAGGTTAAGAACATCAGGGAAGATAGAGTGAAAAATCGAGCAATCAGATATTGGCAACAAGTATATCTTGTCAGAGGCAAACGGGTTCGAGTTACAAGTCAATGGTTTGAAGGAAGCATAGAACCATTCAAGCGGTATCTCAAACGTAAAAATATTGCGACGCCTGCATATTACAAAGACGCACAAGACAAACCACAGGGAAGTCGCCATTTTTCGCGATACCCGACTGGGACATCCCAGTCGCCGTCGGGAGCGAAAAATTGGCGACATGCCGTGCCTTCGGCGCCCGCGCCGCCCTGCGTCCGCCACGACTCGCCACTTCGCTGGCTCG
>CAIJYR010000095.1 GCA_903824965.1 uncultured Thiotrichales bacterium | reverse complement strand
CTATAGCTTACCCCTCCTGAGCAGTTACAATAATTAGATATTAGATAACGAACATACAATTCAAAAGCTCAACCCCCTCCCCCAGGCCCTCTCCGACTCTTCGGAGAGGGATTTATGCTGAAACACCAATTACTGGAGAATGGCATCTTCAATGCTTTTGTAGTTTTTATCGTAATGATGACCACCCGGCTTGGGTAGTTTGCGTACATTATGACCGGACAATGTAGGACAAATGGTTTTCTCAAGGTCTTCCGTACCCCAAATACACAGAATTGGAACCTGGGCATGATTGGCCTCATCCAGCGTTGACAATGCCCCTAGACGGTGAATATCGAACCGCATCCAATCACCCATCTGAATCGACAGGTTGGCATATTCTCCAGGACTCAACAGTACCATTTGCGTCACGCGGTTCCTCAGATCTTCGGGAAAACGGTTGAGCAGAAACGGTAGCCAATTGGCACCAAAAGAGAAGCCAATCAACAACAAACGCTGTTTCTGCCACGCCTCTAAATAGCGGCGCAAAGTTTGCTCCAGATCAGCCGCGACAGCATCGGGATACCGTGGTTTCCAAAAATAGCGCAGGCAGTTCACACCCAACGTTGACACGCCACGCCGCTGAAGACCTGTACCGATGGTTTTGTCTAGATCGGCCCATCCCCCATCCCCCGACAGAATCACCGCAAGACGATCATCCTTTGGATCAGAGGCTGGCAACTCTATCAAGGGCAATTCATCCGAGGGAAAGAAAACCATCCCCACACCCACAGCAAGGCAGATCAGCGCCACAGAGAACAAGACCCATTTCTTTTTTTTCGTCATTTTGCGATCAATCCCTTGACACCACCCGACAGCAAAGAAGCCACGTCTGCGATCACGGTAGGCAAGATCATCCCGCCGGGAGACGCAAGATAAATGGGATGCCACGCTGGATTGTATTTCTCCTTAAAGCGTCGTAATCCCTGGAAATTATAAAACTCTTCTCCATTGCGGTGCACAAACGCACCAAATCGCGCCCATAGCGGTGCCAATGCACGATCCTGTAAACCCGAAAGCGGAGCAATCCCCAAATTAAACAATCGATAGCCGTTGGCTCTACCCCACAGCAAGGATTCGATAATCAAATAGTCCATCAGTCCATAGCCAACCGTATTGGTATGACGCATGAGATCAATGGCCAATTCATGGCCAGCCGGAGCAGCCCACAGGTTGGCAAAAGCGACTACGATACCATGGTTGCGTACCACTGCGAGCGGGAAATGATCGAGATACTCAAGGTCGTAACGCCCCATGGAAAATCTTTTCTCGCGTGCGCGTTTGTCATTGAGCCAGGCGCTAGAAATACACTCCAGATCCCCCTGCAGAGCACTTGCGCTTCCTGGAGGAAGCATTTCAAACGTGGCACCATCTCGTTGTGCTCGACGGTGGAGATAACGCAATTCTTGGCGTGCACTGCCGGTGAGCGTAAACGCTTCTAAGGAAACTCTGCCTTCTTCTCCGAGTTTAAAGAAGCTGAGACCCAAATCAAGGTACAACGGTAGGCTGGATTCATCAACCTTATAGAACACAGGTCGTCCATCGTAACGGTCACATAGCTCACGGAACTGCCATGCCAGTTCTTCCCATTCGGCGCGTGGCCCTACGGGATTGCCCATGGAAATCCACGAGCGTCGATGTACGCCGTACATGATAAAAGCATCACCGGATTGACTAAACAGCAACGACTTATCGCACAACCACACCAAATGGGATTCTGCGCACTCTGATTGTGCCACGATGTTTACGACGCGTGCGAGTGACTCACGCCCGGGTGGTTCCACCCGTACCTTCGACAAACGCAAAAGGTGTGCAATGGCTAGTGCCAGCGCAACACACATCACAGCGACCATCGCACGCAGTGCACGCGGCGCATCACCCGCAAAGGCAAATTCCCACCACAATTCTCGCGAATAACCGAGATTGTTGTAAGAAAGGAGACTAAACCAAACAGTGGTAATCACGACTACCGCCACAGCGGCCGCCCAACTTGGGGTAAATCGCTCCGCAAGCAACGAACCCTTACGATAGAAAGCAGCCCGACAGGGTGCGAGCGCCATCAAGAGAATGGCCATGACGGTCGACTCCTCGTAATCAACCCCTTTGAGGAGTTGAAGTACGATACTCGCCGACAGCAACATCATGGTCACGAGCCAGGCGGTATCCAATCGTCGAAACAACCCACGCGCCAACAAAACCAATCCAATCCCAGCCACACTGCCAAGCAAATGGGATAACTCCATAGCATACAGCGGCAAAAAATTGGACAAGAAAGTCATCCGCATGGGTGCCTCTGGCGTTGCACCAGAGAATAACAACAATGCCCCGCCCATGAAGACAGTGATGGCCATAATGCCAGGTGCGAGTTGACGTACCCAACCACCCAGTCGCCGTGCGGTACGCTGTACTTTCGATTCTCCAATGGCTTCGTAGATGCCAAGGATGGCAGCGGCAATGGCAAGCGGCGCCAGGTTATAAATAGCGCGATAAAGCAACAACGAACCAAATACAGCATCGTGTGGCGCGTCACGCAGCAGCAACAACATCAGGGTCTCAAAGACACCAAGCCCGCCTGGTGCATGACTCAATACTCCGCCAATGATCGCAACGACAAAATAACTCACGAAAGTCACAAAAGGGATCTGTGCTTCCATGGGTAGTACCACGTACAAGGTTCCTGCGGCCAACACCATGTCAAACGCAGAGATTAACGCTTGGATCACGGTAATGCCAGGGGACGGCAACGGAAACAGAAAACCCATCACATCCAGCGGAGTACGTCGTAATTTCGTCCAGGTGAGGTACACCCCAATCCCGACGAGCAACCCTATACTTAGTCCCTGGATGATCACCAACGGAATGGATAATACCTCTGCCGTTCGTTCCGGGTAATACAAGAAGGACAGTCCAACCAACAACGCAGAACCGAGCCAAAATGTAATTCCGCAAAACACAACTACCATGGCAACTTCACCAGCAGACAAACCCTCGGCCGAGTAGATACGGAAACGAATGGCACCTCCCGTCAGTGCCCCGAATCCTGTATTGTGACTGATGGCTTGGCTTACGAACGAGGCGAATGCCAAGCGTTCGTAGGACACTGGCACCTTAAGATGACGCAGTGCCAACCAATCGAACGTGGTCAGTACAAAATAGCTGAGGATGGTCAGCAGACTCGCCGCTACAAGACTGCTTTTGGGGACCGAGATCAGGTTCTCCCAGATGTCCGCGAAGCCATACGTATGGAGCGATCGGTAGAGAAACCAAAGGGCAACACCTACGATTCCAACACTGAGAACCGCACTAAGATTATGCAGAAGCTTCTTGCTGAGAATGACTGGCATTTTTTGGCTGTGTTATTCCAAACACCCGTTCTGTCTCATCGAGCGGTTACAGATGCTCGATGCCCCGTAGATACGGCTGCAGTGCTGTTGGAACGCGGATACGCCCATCGTGTTCCTGGTAATTTTCCAAGATGGCCACCAGGGTACGCCCAACCGCCAAACCAGACCCATTGAGGCTATGAAGCAACTCTGGTTTGCCGGTTGCGGGGTTGCGAAAGCGTGCCACCATGCGCCGCGTTTGAAAATCCTCGAAGTTGGAACAAGAGGATACCTCGCGGTAGCACCCTTGGCTCGGCAGCCACACCTCCAAATCGTAGGTCTTGGCCGCAGAGAAACCCAAGTCCGCACCACACAATGCTACCACACGGTAGGGAAGATCAAGACGCTGAAGCACTGTCTCAGCGTTTGCAGTCAGCGATTCCAGCGCCGCATAAGACTGCTGTGGGGTGACCAATTGTACCAGTTCTACTTTTTCAAATTGGTGCTGGCGGATCATGCCACGCGTGTCTTTGCCATACGATCCTGCCTCGCTACGAAAGCAGGGGGTGTGGGAAACGTACTTGAGGGGCAAACGCACCGCTTCCACGATCTCCCCACGCACGAGGTTGGTGACTGGAACCTCTGCGGTAGGGATGAGATAATAATCCGCACGCCCCTCGATGTGGCGCAAGGCAAACAGGTCTTCTTCAAACTTAGGAAGCTGTCCGGTTCCCCGAAGGCTCTCCGCATTGACCAGATAGGGGACGTAAAGTTCCGTATACCCATGCTCGGTCGTGTGCAGATCCAGCATGAACTGGATGATCGCACGCTGGAGTTGCGCCAAGCGTCCCTTGAGTACCACAAAACGAGACCCTGAGATCTTCGCTGCCACATCAAAGTCCATGGCATCAAGGGCCGTCCCCAACGCAACGTGGTCTTTGGGTGGAAAAGCAAAGGCACGGGGGCGTCCCTCACGACGTACCTCCACGTTGTCTTTTTCATCTCGCCCCAACGGTACACTGGCATGGGGAAGGTTGGGGATCCGGAGCGCAAGATCCGAGAAGGCTTGTTGAATTTCCACAAGGCGGGTCTCGTTTACGCTCAGTCGTTCTCCAAGGTCAGCCACGGCGGCCAACAGGGACGCAGGGTCTTTGCCCTGGGCTTTGGCAATTCCAATGGCCTTGGAGTGGTGGTTGCGTTCGGCACGCAAGCGTTCGGTCTCAACCTGCACCGACTTGCGTTCCGTTTCGAGTGCGCTAAGAAGCGTCACGTCTAGGGTGTACCCTCGGACGGCAAGACGCTGCATCGTCTTATCTAGGTCAGTACGTAAACAGTGGGGATCGAGCATGGCAAGAGACCAATGGGAAGGATGGGTGAAGGGAGAGTGTACGTCAGTGTATCCTCTCCAACCACTAGATCCCCACCGAATGGATCACGACAGCATCGATTGTTGGATACCGGAGTGCTGAAGTCCATGGGTGTGACTGCGGAAAACGCTTTGTTAAACGCCTCCCCCACGTTCGGCAATGCTGGGCTATGTCTCCAAGAGCGCGTGCAAGTGTTCGAGGATATGCCCTTGGATGGGGGGTACCTGGATGCGGTACCCCTCGGTGGGTGGGGGAGGGGGGTTACGCAGCCGGATGCCGCGTTGTTCGGGTTGGGTACAGAGGCCGCTACCGCGTTGCGGGAGAGCGTAGAACGCTATCGGCGCTTGGTAGGTACAGTTCCTGCGATGCTATACGATTATCTGCCCTGCCCAGACGACACCATCCGTTTCTTGTACGTGAGTCCACGGGTTCGTGGGATCCTTGCGCTGGAGGCAGAGGACTTGATCGCGGACAGTATGCGGTTCTGGGAGCGAATTCACTCGGAGGATGTGGCGTCCTTGCGTGCTGAGAGCCTGGGCGCGCACCGTGAAAAACGCACACTGCATGCCGAGTGCCGTCTGATGATCCCTCGATGCGGGGTACAGGTACAGTGGATTTCCCTCACAGCAAAACCTGGTCCTGCCGTGCATGGCCAAGAGACGTGCTGGAGCGGCGTTCTGCTCGACATCACGGCCCGCAAGGAAGCAGAGCGTATCCTAGAGGCCCATGATCGTGCCTGTCGATCGTTGTTTGAGCATCTGCTGAATGGGGTTGCTTGCTGCAAAATGATTTACCGCGATGGTCTGGCGGAGGATTTTGTCTACAGAGCGGTCAATCCCTCTTTTGTAACCCAAACGGGTTTGCAAAACGTGCTCGGGCGTCGTGCCTCCGAGGTGACACCGGGCCTCTGTGCACAGGGTTCGACGTTGTTTGCGATCTTTGATCGCGTCCTACGCACAGGGCAACCGGAACGTTTTGAGATGCAATGCGTTGCGGTGCAGCAATGGATCTCCGGCACTGCCTACAGCCCTGCCTCAGAACATTTTGTCGTGGTTTTTGATGTCGTCACAGCACGCAAAGAAGCCGAAGCCCGTTTACATAAACTCTCCCTGGCGGTTGAACAAAGCCCACACAGCATCGTGATTACCAACACGGACGCTGAAATCGAATACGTGAATGAGACGTTCACACGCATCACCGGATATAGCTTAGACGAGTTAAAAGGACAAAACCCTCGCATTCTTCAATCGGGTCTTACCCACTTAGAACACTATCTCTCTTTATGGGAGGCATTGTGTGCAGGGCAGTCCTGGCAGGGTGAATTTATCAACCAGCGCAAGAATGGAGAAATTTTCACCGAACACGAGCATTTTACACCCATTCGTCAGCCCGATGGCACCGTGACACACTACCTAGCCATCAAAGAAGACATTACCGAAAAGAAACGCCTTGGCCAAGAACTCGATCGTTACCGCAACCAATTGGAAGAACTCGTAGCGGATCGCACAGAACAACTCCAAGAATCGAACCGAATCTTACAAGAGACTTTTGCAGATCTGGTTGATCTCTACCACAATGCACCGTGTGGGTACCACTCGCTTGACGAACAGGGTGTTTATATCTCTGTCAACGATACAGAATTGACGATGCTTGGGTATACCCGTGAGGAACTAATCGGCCGGAAGAATATTCGTGACCTGATGACCAAGGAATCTCAAGATCGCTTTTCTGCCACAGCCAATCTTTTGGCAAGAACAGGACGGATGCGCGATGCAGAATACGTTTTTCTCTGCAAAGACGGTTCTCGTTTGCCCGTTGTCCTGCATACAGATGTTGCCTACAGCGCCAATGGTAATTTTCTATACACCCGATCAACGCTCTTTGATGATACGGAGCGCAAACGCCGTGAACAGCAGATTCTGTTGTTAAATAGGCATTATTGGGCAGAACTTGCACACCGCGCCGACGAAGCAGAGGCCGCTACCCGTGCAAAGAGTGCGTTCTTGGCTAACATGAGCCATGAGATTCGCACTCCGATGAATGCGATCCTAGGTTTTACACACCTAATCCATCGCAGCACAGACAACCCAGACCATCTTGACAAACTAGAGAAAATATCTACAGCCGCCAATCATCTATTGTCTGTCATCAATGGCATTCTGGATCTTTCTAAGATCGAATCTGGTCGCTTTCAACTGGAGGTGAGCAATTTCTCTTTTGATACCATGCTCAGTAAAATAGTCTCGATGCTGGGTGCACGCTTGCGTGAAAAGGGATTGTCTCTCCAGATCGATCGGGGCGACCTGCCAGAATGGTTGTACGGGGACTTTACACGACTGTCACAGATATTGCTAAATTATCTAGACAATGCAGTTAAATTCACCGAACAGGGTATCATCACCTTGCGTGCGCGTGTCTTGGATATTTCCAACAGTGATTTGTTTGTTCGATTTGAGGTGCAAGATACGGGGATTGGGATTGAACCGGACAAGTGTGCGCTGATTTTCTCTGCCTTTGAGCAGGCCGACAGTTCTATTGCCAGACGCTATGGGGGTACAGGGTTGGGGCTTGCCATCAATCGACGCCTGGTAGGGTTGATGGGGGGGGAGACCGGTGTGGAAAGTATGCTGGGGGTTGGTAGCACCTTCTGGCTGACCGCACGCTTACGTCAGGGCATTGAACAAACCAAGCGGGAGAGCGTTTCTGATCCAGAACAAGTGTTGACACAATCGTATTGTGGTGCACGTATCCTGGTAGTTGAAGACAATGCAATCAATCGGGAGGTGGTACGCGAGTTGCTGGAAGGCGTCGGTCTACTGGTAGAATTGACCGAAGATGGTGCGAGCGCCCTAGAAAAAATACGTCAACAGGAGTATGACCTGATTTTAATGGATATGCATATGCCTGTCATGGATGGCCCGTCGGCAACACGTGCTATCCGCGCCCTGCCCAACAGAAGGTACGTCCCCATTTTGGCAATGAGTGCCAACGTGTTTGCCGAAGATCGGCAGCAGTGCCTTGTGGCGGGTATGGACGATTTTGTGGCCAAGCCGGTCTTTCCAGAGGCGCTCTTCTCCAGTTTGGTGCAATGGTTGCGGCATCAAGAGGCAGCTACGCCGCCAGAATACGGAAAAACAGAAGCGGAGCTGTTCCGAGAACGGTTGGCATCCCAAGGTCGTTTGGGTGTTCGTACCATTGAGGGGAATCTGTTGATTTCCTCTTCCGTATCGCCTCCGACATCCGATGCAGGATCCCAGCCCGATCCACCCTCTCTCCCAGCCGCTTTGCGTGTCATTACGGGTCTGGACGGCGCGGCTGGTTTGCGGATGCAACACGGTCGTCTCGAACATTATCTGCGGTTGTTACACAACTTCGCGCACCACCATCGAGACGACATGGATCGTTTTGCACAAAACATCGCTAAGGGGGATCGACAAGGGGCACAACACATAGCCCATACCCTGAAGGGTGTCGCGGGCAACCTCGGTGCCACCGATCTTCGGTTGCGCACACAACGCCTAGAAGAGGTACTTCGAAGCAACGGCCCCCTTGATGTGCTCGAACACTTGCGTACGGAAGTCGATCAAGCATTGCATGCCCTGGTCACTGGCATCCTCGCCATTCCTAGTGCTTCACCGTTGCTTGTGCAGACTACGCCAGAACAGTCCACTGAATTGCTCGATCAACTGGAACACCTGCTAGCAACGAACGATTACGCGGGATACGCCTTTTTGCGTGACAACGGACACCGCTTGCACACGGTTGTGGGGGAACAGGTCAGTGCACTAGAACGGTTGGTGGAACGCTTCGATTACGAGTCTGCACTCACCATGCTTCGTGCAACACGCAAGACCCTATAAGATCACCACGCAGATCAGCCGCTCCCATTTTGGGTACGGTGCGTGCTGATGGACATCAGAATACCAAAGGCGGCCATGAGCGTCACCAAGGAAGTCCCTCCATAGGAAATCAGCGGCAGAGGCACCCCCACCACAGGCAACAGACCGGAGACCATCCCAAGGTTGACAAAAACATACACGAAAAAGGTGAGGGTGATACTGCCCGCCAGCAGTCGTGCGAAGGTGCCTTGGGCTTGTGCAGCAAGGTACAATCCACGGGCGATGATGGACAAATAAAGCGTCATGAGAAAGCATTCTCCTATCAAACCGAACTCTTCAGCAAAGACTGCGAAGATAAAATCGGTCGATCGCTCTGGGATAAAATCCAGGTGCGCCTGGGTACCATTAAAAAGCCCCTTCCCGTAGACCCCCCCCGAACCGATAGCAATTTTAGACTGGATGATGTGGTATCCCGCCCCCAAGGGATCACTCTCTGGGTTGAGAAACATCATAACCCGTGCGCGTTGATAGTCGTGGAGAAAATGCCACGCCACAGGCGCGAATACCATCAAGATGGTCGTAAGCGTCCCGATCAACCACCAAGAAATCCCCCCAAGAAAGAGCGCGAAGATACCTGAGCTGCTCACCAAAAGAGCCGTACCAAGATCGGGTTGTTTGGCAATCAGTGCTACGGGCAGTAAGATCATCACCGCTGCCAACAAGAGCCGCCATGGGCGTGGAGGCAGTGGGTTGCTCGCAAGCAACCAAGCAATGGTCATGGGCATGGCCACTTTCATGATTTCGGAAGGTTGAAACCGTACAACGCCGAGATCCAACCAACGTCGCGCCCCCTTCCCAATGTCGCCTTTGAAGAGCACTACGCAGAGCAATAAGACACCCAACACGTAGACCCAAGGGGTAATGCGCTCAAAACGCTGTGGTGGAATCTGGGCAAACAACCCCATTGCAGAAAAACCGAGGATCAGGTGTACGAGTTGGCGAAGGACAAGATCCATGTCTTGACCACCCGCGCTGTAGAGCACCACTAGCCCAACGCCTGCGAGCAGACAAAGCCCAAGCAACAGTTGTCCATCCAAATGCAGCAGACGTGCCAAGAAATGGTGATTCTCTCCCCTCTCGCCTTGCCAATGAAACCATGGAGTATTGTTGGAGAATTGCCTTGCCATGCGCCGCCTTTGTCTAGCCTAGTTCTGCCAGGAGAGTGTCCACCATTTGTATGGCTTGGTTGCGGTAACTGCCTCCAAAAAGGACAAAATGGTTCAGAATATGGTACAGGTTGTAGAGTTGTTTTCGCACAGAATAGCCGCTGTCCAAAGGCCACGCTTCACGATAAGCCGCATAGAAATGCGCGTCAAAACCCCCGAAGAGTTCGGTCATGGCGAGGTCTACTTCGCGATCGCCGTAATAAACGGCGGGATCAAAAAGGGCAGGTTCGCCCGTGCGGGTGAGGGCGGCGTTGCCTCGCCAAAGGTCGCCGTGCACGAGGGAGGGGCGTGGTCGATAGTCCGTGAAAAAGGCCGGAAGTTTGGCCAACAGTTCTTCCCCGCGACGGATGGAGTGTGCGAGATCCAGTTGAAAACCGAGTCGGTATTTTCCCCAAAAGCTCACCCAGTCTTTGGTTTCGGGGTTGTGTTGGGGGGTCGCGCCGAGGGTGTTGTCCATGCACCACCCAAAGTGGTCTTGGGTCGTCCGGTGTAGGAGAGCCAAACCGCGTCCCATCTGCGCCATACCCGTGTGGTTCCTTGTGTCGAGATCAAGGTATTCCAAGACCAAAAAAGCGCATTGTCCCGATACTCCCACCGTGATTGGCGTCGGGATCCGCAGACACCGAGGGCGTGCCAACTCAGCGAGTCCCGCAGCCTCGGCCGTAAACATGGCCGATCGATGCGCATCGTTGACCTTTACGAAGTAACGTCGTTGTCCGTCTTCCACGACATAGGTGGCACTAATGCAGCCACCCCCTTGGGGGTGTACAGCACCCACCACAAAGGGGATGCCAGTCTGTGTGCTGATCTGTTCGGCAACCGTGGGCCAGAGGGTCATCTGGGGGACAGCCCCTTGGTACGCATGGTGGGGAGGTGAGGGATGCGTTGTTACGATGGATTGTACGCAAACACCTGGTCATGCGCCAGTTGTTGTGAGGCTAACGCAAGTTGTGCGGCAGCGAAGGCCATGGGTGCCCCGTCTCGTTCGATATATTGCGATGTGTCAATAGGTTATTCTGTCATGAGAACTGCATACACTGTCCAGTTTTTCTAGGCAGCCAGACTCTTGCTAATCACACAGCTAGGTGATACGATTTTTTCTGTGGGGTAGGGAGCTGATCGTATCGACAGTTTAGGGTACGTTTGCTGCACTGCGACAGTTGGGTGACGTATTCAGCTCTTGCCAGACCTATACCAAAAACAACCGATATGGTGAGAATCATGGATCGCACAGGACTATTCATTGGTTTTGATATCAAAGATTATTCAGAGGAAAAAAATAATCAGTACAAAGAAGAGAAGCGTCTCATATTGCAAACTGCTATTTCTAATGAAATTCGTTTTGAGGACGTTATTCCTAATGTCATGGAAGGAGGCGATGGTTTTATGGCCACTTTGAATACCCAAAAATACTCCAGTATAGTCAGTACTATGATAGAGTTTGCCGGAAAACTTAGAGAACGGAATGAGAAATATAAAGAAGAAAGACACAAGATAAAAGTGCGGGCTATTATTCATTTCGGCACATACGAGCTTCAGAGATCTTTTGGTGGAATTGGGTCGTTTAGCAGCAATAATTTCTCACGCACTCCAATAGGCAGCGCAGTTGATGAATCATTCAGGTATCTGAATAGTCATCCATTAAGGGGTTTGCTTGATAAGAATTTGGGACAGGCAGATTTTGTTTTTGGGATCAGCACTGAAGTCTTGAACTTAGTAAAAGACACTTGTTGGTTCTCAGGGCGCGGAAGCGAATTCAAATCTTATGATTTCCAGGAAAAAAATTTTAGAGGGGTTATTTACCTGTACATTCCCAAGCATCTTTCTCCACCACCACAAGAGAATCCAGCATTGGTTTCTTACCCGCAAGGCGTCCTAGAGATAAAAGGAGAACGTTTTATCTACCCAGGTTTTGCTCTGCAAGCCCATAATGTTTCATGCGTAGATTTTCAAGGCTTCTGTGAAAAAGAACGTCATAACGCCAGTATGCGTGGCATTAGTTACTCAGAGGCACTTGACCACGCACAGCGTATAGGTCTACGAATACCTACCGTTAGAGAACTGATGGTTGCAGTGCTTATGAACCAAGAAAATATAACGGGTTGTCAGAGCGTGTCTATAAAGGGTTGTAAGAGCGTGTCGTTATTGTCCACACAGAACCTGCAAAGAATACCTATAGACATTGATTTCCGTGAAAGATTATGGGCATCTGCGTCCTCTGCGTACCCTCGCACCCCATACATATTTGGAGGGCAGAGTATATGTCATGCGTTATTGGCTCCTCTAGAGTACGACATGGCTATAAACGCCCCCTCAAATATTGCCTTCCGGTGTGCAAAAGATATATAGATGCATCTCTATCATCCATTGCAGGTGTCTGTGATGAAAAGTCAAGCTAGATACATAATTCAGTTCTGTATACACACTGTCGTTTTTGCGATCTTATTCTATGGATTAACCACTATTGTTCAGTTGGAACGAATAGAGTCAAAGATGGCGGCAGGAGCAATGGTTATTATATTCTTGGTAGCATTGTACATTAGGGACCGCCTCTTGTACGAATCGCTGACTTTGGAACGTTCATGTTTCGATGAAATTAAGAGACATCTAGAAAATCAAGAACTGCAGCTATTTTCTAAGACATTTGAGGATTCTATTGAGAATATAATTAATACGCTGAAGTCGTTTCAAACAAGTAAGGCTAGCAAAAATCAATCTACACGTACCACAGATACATTTTCTTTAACACATCTCATGGAAGTGTTGAAAAATCTCCAACAATCGAAATCTGTATCGAGAGGTGATTACTCTGAGTATCTTGCAAACATTAGGAGGGACGACATTCATTCTCGCTTAACATACATTAGATTCTCGGCTTGGGTTATTCCTGCGATTGGATTCATGGGTACCTTGGTTGGCATGAAAGATGGTTTAGGGGCACTGGGTTCTGCAGTTGGAAATCACAGCACTGCAGCTATGTTAGACATAATTAGAAGCTTTGGTGTCGCGTTCAATGCCACCTTGTATGCAATCGTATTAAGCTCAGTGCTGGCATTGCTTCTTGCCTCCATAGAAAGATATTCAGATAGATTAATTGTGGACATTAATCAGTACATTGTTCATAGAATCACAGTAAAACTTCCGTCTCCTGTTATGCTAGATTTTGAAAGGCAAAAAAAGGATTTTGAAGAGATGGTAAAAGGAAGTGACAAGATTTTAGCTGAAGCAACTAATAAATTGAGAGATGTCACAGAATCAATTGTCGCTGCGGGACAACCGATCGCACGAGATATCGTTGGCGCGGTGGGCCCTCTCAGACAAGAGATAGAAAAAATAACAGCAGATATGGAAAAATCAGCGAGCCAGTTGGGGACTATGAGGCATAAGGAGATTGGAGATGTTTCTTCAATACTTAAAGATCACAGTAGCGCACTCAACACTGTAGTGGATCTTTTGGTAAAACTGGTGGATTTCCAAAAGGACATTAACGATATTGTCGGGGTAAATATTTCCTTAATACTAAGAGATCATGACGCTGTATCTAATAGTGTAAATATTTTTCTAGATAAGATGCTGCAGCACCAGGATAGTATCGAGAGAAGTATCTCCTTAATACTGACGGAGCGCGGCACTGCACTCAATGATGTAAAATCTCTTCTAGAAAGGATGGTAAACTCCCAAGGGAATGCTATTAAGCACCTTGCTAGCATAGAGTCACATGTAGAGAAATTAGATGGGACGCTATCTGTGTCGCTGACACGAGACCAAGCAGAAGATTTTATGAGTATTGTCGAGAGTTCTGTGCAAGAAATTAGTGCACAAGCAACTCAGGAATTATCCATGCTGCTTGGAATACGGCTCGAAGGAGGTAACGCGATCACATTGCTTGGAGCTATTGGTGCATATTTTGATCGCTCTTTGCAATCTAATAACGAATGCAAACAAGAGCTGTTAGGTGCTCTGAAATCTATCGAACAGCAAGCGATTGGTATTGGGTTAAGCGCGAAGAACATCCATGACAATCTTCCTCAATTGTCCGCAAAGCAAGAGGTTTGTGTGATTGGATCTCAATTAGAGACGCAACATGCGAAAACAATTGTGAGTCTTACTAATATACTATCTAATTCCACGGAACAAAGTGTTATGCTGGATAATCTTGTGCACACTAATGCTGGCCTAACGGCGCAAATCGCAAAAATCGTGGCGCGCAGTGAACAAAGAGAATTAACTGGTAACTAACTTATAAATCGCATGTCATTTCAATTCGTTCTCCGCAAAAATACGGAGGTAGGCCCTAATGTCTTCCAGAAAGAATCGTGTAACTGGAGAAATCAATCTTGTCGGAATACCATTTGTGGATATGCTTATTTCTATGATTGGTGCCTTAATTTTTATCTTAGGATATGTGCTCCATGCTGAGATGAATAGAAGTTTTGAAGAGAGTATATATAAGGTTAATATCTACCCACCAAAAATAGATGCGCTTTATGTCGGGGAAACCGTGAAACTTCCTATCGGCGTCATTGGTGGCTTAAGGCCCTATGTTTGGTCACTAGAGCGATCAGATGATTGTGGATCTAAGTCGGAGTTAAAATTACCCGAAGGGATTGAATTGGATAGTAATTTAGGTGTGTTGTCAGGGAAGATCATATCTAGTAATGTAGACAATACAGTACAAATATTCTGTGCTGGTATTCGCGTCGTCGCCACAGGAAAAAATGAGAAACAGGGAAGTCGCCATTTTTCGCGATACCCGACTGGGACATCCCAGTCGCCGTCGGGAGCGAAAAATTGGCGACATGCCGTGCCTTCGGCGCCCGCGCCGCCCTGCGTCCGCCACGACTCGCCACTTCGCTGGCTCG
>CAIJYR010000094.1 GCA_903824965.1 uncultured Thiotrichales bacterium | reverse complement strand
CCGTGCTCGGTTGCCTTACGTTTTGTCTCAGCCCGCGATACGGCTGCGGACATCGACAAAACGTACGGCCCTCACGGCTACGCGGGGCTCGTCGCACTACGCTTCGCTCCATGTGCTCCTCGTAGGCTGAACCCCAACGGCAGCGGCTATTAGGAATGCCCTCGCGCACTTTGCTCCGCTTACGCTACGCACCCCCTGCGCTCCTTCAGGGTATATTTGCACGATCAGTTGACCACCCATCGACCTATCGGTGGTCGGATGTCTGAAAGAAGCGCAGATCTAACAGAACCTAGGGGATCTATTTCGCATGACACTAAAAGAAATCTCTTCCCGCACGTTTGCGAACCATTGGAAGAGAAAATCGCCCCATGACCGATTTCCTCCTTTGACCCGCCTTGTGGTCTTGAAGTGGCGGCAGTTCCAAGTAGAGACCCTGGGTGGCTACCGCTTCCGTGGACAGGAAAGAGACTTTGTGCGTCGCGCCTATGATGGCATGGGGCAGGATACGTTTGAGGTCATTAACGGTGCACAGGAGTGGCTCAACTGGCGTCAGATTCCAATGGCGTTGCGAAAACGTGTTCCGGAGGAGGCAGCACTCGTCCTCGATCTTGGTTGTGGCCCCGGCAGTTCGACGCGCATCCTGGCTTGGCATGGGATGCCCACGTGGCGCATCCTCGGGATGGATTTCTCAGAGGATCTCATCCGCCAGGCACGTCGTTCGGTGGAAGCAGGGGATTTTTGCACAGCCTCAGGAAAACAACCGATCGTGGAGTTTGTGGTAGGCAGCGTGCTGGAACCCTTTCACGATGCCTCAGGTACGCTTCTTGCGGATCATACTGTGGACTATGTCAATTCGAGTGGCATTGTGGGTCATCACCTGAGTGCAGAGGGCTTTACCTCTCTTGCTGCGGAGTTGCGGCGGGTTGTGAAACCACACGGTTTTGTTGCACTCGACAGTGGGCCACACCTGAAAGAGGCGGTTATCCGTCGCACGATGGAAAGGTTCGGTTTTGTCCTACGCACCAAAGTCCGTAGCGTACCGCTGGATCCTCGGCCGCAGCTTGTGTTTCAAAGTGCTGGCGGTCAAGAACCCCACGCCTAAAGGCGGGGCTTGTGATTTTGTCACCCTTGCAGGACGATTCTGGTATATTCACCAGATCGCAGTGACAATCAACGGTATGCGCATGGATTACAATGCTAGCACAGAGCAACCAGTCAGGCGTTGGTGGCGGTTGTGCGGTGTAGTGCTGGTCTTCGTGGCGGTGGTCTTCGTGGCGGGTTGTAGTTCCGTGCCTTCCCCGGTACTGACACCTACGTCCCCCTCTTCAGGATTTCGCGATGCGATTCCTACGGTCGAGCCACGCAGCAAATATGGCAATCCACCTTTGTACGATGTGAAGGGCCGCCGCTACTACGTCATGACGAGTGCACAAGGGTACCATGAACGCGGCGTAGCGTCCTGGTATGGGCCTGGTTTTCACGGCAAACTCACTTCCAACAGGGAGCCGTATGACATGTACGGCATGACGGCGGCGCACACCACCCTTCCCTTGCCGACCTACCTCTACGTGACGAACCTCGAAAACAGGCATGCGGCCGTTCTGCGGGTGAATGATCGTGGACCGTTCGAGAAAAGTAGGCTGATTGATCTATCCTATGCGGGTGCCAAGAGGCTTGGACTTGAGGGGCCTGGTACCGCCTTGGTGGAAGTGCAAGCACTGGATCCTGCAAATCCCTCCAGTTGGCCAAGCGGTGCCACGCTGCTCGTCGAGGCAGCACGTAGGGGAGGCAACGTGGCGCAGACCGAGGTTGAGGTACCCGTAACGCAGGCACGAAGGGCGGGCAATGGGGTGCAGAGCGATGCCGAGATCCCCTCGAC
The DNA here is from genome assembly GCA_903824965.1 of uncultured Thiotrichales bacterium. GTDB lineage: Bacteria > Pseudomonadota > Gammaproteobacteria > CAIRSR01 > CAIRSR01 > CAIRSR01. The sequence continues at coordinate 34,950 of CAIJYR010000094.1, read as the reverse complement.
CCCCAAACGTATTTTGTCCCATGTCCTCTATGTACAGGTGGGAGCCTTTGCCGATCGCAACAATGCCGAAAGGCTTCGCCAACAATTGATGGGTACCCTTGCAGTCCATTGCACCATCAGCGTTGTACAAACTGCACAACAGACTCTCTATCGCCTTCGCTTTGGGCCGCTGGACAGTGTAGAAAGTGCCGATCGCCTCATAGAGCCTTTGAACCAACTGGGTGTACGCGATCCACGCATTGTCGTCGACTAATCCCTCACATCCCAACGAGTATCGAACCGTGACCGTGCACAGATTCAGCCAATATACTCTTTATGTCATGCTTATCGCAGGGATGGCAACGGCTGTTGCGGCCAATCCACCAGCACCCGTACAGCCCCCTGCAACAACGGCCACGATGGCCTCAACAACAAGCACAGTGCCCAAGGATCACCCTGTCAAAACAAAGGCAGGGACACCCGCGCCGACACCGATTCCAAAAGTTCCGGTCATTCCCGCGCCACCCGTTATCGCCGCCGGTGCGTGGATTTTAATGGATGCTTATACGGGCCAGGTCTTTGCCGAGAACAACGCCGACGTCCGCTTGGAACCAGCCAGTTTGACCAAAATCATGACGGCTTATACCGTCTTTGATGCCATCCATTCGGGGGAAAAAAGCCTCACGGACAACGTGCTGGTCAGCGAACGTGCATGGAAGACGGGTGGTTCACGTACTTTCTTGGATCTTGGCAGCCAAATTCCGGTGGAAACGGTGATCTTGGGGATGATCGTCCAATCGGGCAACGATGCGAGTGTTGCTTTGGCGGAGTATGTCGCAGGTACGGAGCAGGCATTTACGGATCTCATGAACCACAATGCCGACCAGCTCGGAATGACCAATTCTCACTTTGAGAATGCGACAGGTCTTCCGATTGAAAATCACCATTCCACTGCGCGGGATTTGGCCATTCTTTCCAAGGCGCTCATCCAACGCTTTCCTGAGGAATACAAATGGTTTTCAACCAAGGAGTTTACTTTTCATGGCATCGTACAGCACAACCGCGATGTATTGCTCAATCGCGACAGTGCAGTCGATGGTATCAAAACAGGTTTTACCGATCGAGCTGGCTATTGTCTGGTCTCTTCTGCAAAACACGAAGACATGCGGCTCATTTCCGTGGTGCTGCACGCGGACTCTCCCGCCGCCCGTGCCCGGGAAGCCCAATCCCTGCTCGACTACGGATTTCGCTTTTGGGATACCCACAGAGTCTACGTGGGACAACAATCCATGACCACTGCACGGGTTTGGAAGGGTGCGCAACCTGCCCTGTCCGCAGGTGTGGCGGATGACGTCTACGTGACGGTTCCACGAGGGATGTACAAAAACGTGGCCACGTCTTTTGAATTGCAAAACCACATCATCGCGCCCGTGGCAGAAGGGCAAACGATTGGTACCGCCCACATCACACTACCCGATGGCAAGGTACAGGATTATCCTTTGGTCGCCCTCGCAGAAGTCCCACAAGGGAGCTGGTGGCGTCGCTTGATAGACACCATTTTGCTCTGGTTCAAATGATTGCCTGTTTCCTGCGTCAGCCCGAAGTCTCCGCACTGCTTGGGGCGGCTCTTATTGGCAGGTGCTAACATCGCCCGGTTTACACCGATGGTGATCGCTCCAGATGGTGTTGTCGAGCTGTGCACCCTCTAGGTGCGTGCCGGTGAGATCCGCGCCCGCTAAAGAGGCACCCGATAGGTTCGCACCTGTGAGGTCTGCGCCGGAGAGTCGTGCGCGATCGAAACGTGCCTTTTCAAGGTTGGCATGGCACAACTGTGCTCCTTCCAACTGGCTTTGGATCAAACTAGCCTTACGTAGAGAGGCACCCACGAAGTTTGCGTCCCGCAAATCACTTTGATCCAGGATAGCACCATTCAATTCTGCTTCTGGCAACCGCACCTTGTGTGCTCTGGCATCGTACAAAGAGGCACCGTTCAAATGGGCATGATCTAGGATTGCTTCCTCTAGGAGGGCTCGATCGAGTCGTACACCGTCCAAAAGCGCCCCGATGAGCGACGCTTGGCGCAAATCGGCACCGACCAGTGTTGCACTGCTTAAGCGTGCTCCTTCCAGATGAGCCGCGTTTAGCTGACTGAAGTTGAGATCCGATCCGGTGAGGTCGGCACCCGCGAGGTTGGCACCTGCGAGATGACTGTGGGTGAGTACCGCATGATCCAGCACAGCACCCCTGAGATCCGCGTTGTGTTTGTCACACCCGATCCAGATAACGCCAGAGGCAGGTGGGTCAGTACAGACCCCAGCCGCATTCGGGACGTCAAAGGCAAGCAAAACAGCTACGAGCACGGCACAACGTGCGGTAGCAAGGGGGTTCAGGCGAGTAGCGATCATAGCCTATTGTACCTTGGTCGGTTGGTTCTGGCATCTTTCCTCTGTAAGCTACTTTGCGCTAGGGCGAGAGTATCGTCATAATGCACCTGTTTCAAGAAACTTACTTCCCTAGGAGAACGGTTACTATGCGCATCATCCTGTTAGGCGGCCCCGGTGCTGGTAAAGGAACCCAAGCCAACTACATCAAAGAGAAATTCTCCATCCCCCAGATTTCCACGGGTGATATGCTGCGTGCTGCCGTGAAAGCGGGCACACCCCTTGGTCTTGCGGCAAAAAAACTGATGGATGCAGGGGCTTTGGTCTCCGATGACGTGATCATCGGTTTGGTCAAAGAGCGTATTCAGCAGCCCGATTGTGCCAATGGTTTTCTCTTTGACGGCTTTCCACGCACCATCCCGCAAGCGGATGCCATGAAGGACGCCTCGGTGGATATCGACTGTGTCGTTGAGATCGACGTGGCCGACGAAGAGATCATCCGGCGCATGAGTGGGCGACGCGTCCATTTGTCTTCAGGTCGCACCTATCATGTTGTGTTTAATCCACCAGTAGTGGTCGGAAAAGATGACGTCACGGGCGAAGACCTGATACAGCGCGAAGATGATCGCGAGGAAACCGTTCGCAAGCGTCTAGAAGTTTACCACGCCCAGACTGAGCCCCTGGTCGCTTATTATTCAGACTGGTCAACCAAACAAGGGCCGCGCTATGTTCGGGTAGCAGGCACTGGTTCTGTGGAAGATATCCGTAACCGCATTTTTGCGGCACTGGGTTAACCTTCGCTTATCCCCTCTGTTCTCACGAAGAGCAGTGGGGATAGCACGCACTCCATAACAAAGAGCGATCGCTATGGCAACCCTCGATCTTACGAAAGACAATTTTGAACAAACCATTCAGGATCATGACTCCATCATCATAGACTTTTGGGCGCCTTGGTGCGGCCCCTGTCGTTCTTTCAAACCGACTTTCGAAAAAGTATCCGAGAGTCACCCTGGTTTTTTGTTTTGTAAAGTCAACACCGAGGTAGAGCGGGAGCTTGCCCAGTATTTCCAAATCCGTTCTATCCCCACACTGATGATTTTCCGTGAAAAGGTCATCGTGTACTCTGAACCAGGCGCACTCTCTGCCGCTGATCTGGAGGCTTTGGTCAACCAGGCCAAGCAGATCGACATGGTACAAGTACACAAAGACATCGCTGACCAAGAAGCCAATGCCACACAATAATGTGTGGCATGGACGGTGGTATCCCTGAAGCTTCAGAAGCGAACTATGCCTCGATCGTTCCTCTTTTCGCTGTTCTTCCTGGCGGTGTCTCTGACGACCGCCATGGCAAAGGCAGATCCCACAACAAGCGTGCGGGCGGTTCTTTTTATTTCCCCCCAGTGTGCGCCTTGTCAGGATCTGTATAGCTATCTTCTGCCATCCCTTGCAGAACACTACGGTGATCGCCTTACCCTGGCACAGGTGGATGTGACACAACCTGCGGGAGCGTTGATCTATCAGGCGGCGGCGTCGTCCTATGGTCTTGGTGCTTGGCAGGGTGTCCCCGTTGCCGTAGTGGGAAAAAAGGCGCTGGTCGGCGTGGATGCGATTGCTGCAGCACTAGGCGATGGTTTCGATGCTTTGTCAGAAGCGACCCGTTGGCCCGATTTGCCAGGGCTTGCCTCGCTCCTGCCCGAGGGGATACGTGCACTCAAGGCACAATCGGTACCCGTCCAGCGACCTTCGCCTCCCACAAGCCGATACGATCTTTTTATGCAAGATCCCATCGGCAATGCACTGGCGATTGTTGTGCTGTGCTGCATGGTGTTGGTGTTTGCGCACGTTGTGGTGCGTTTGCGTCGTCGTACCGACAGTCCACAACCCATCCACCCCCTTCATCAAAAGTTGCTACCTTGGGTGATGCTGGTGGGCGCGTTTGTCTCTGTCTACACCGCCTATGCTGCACTTGCCCATGTGGCGCCCCTCTGCGGCCCAGTGGGGGATTGCAGCAAAGTGCAGTCTAGCGAGTATGCTCACCTCTTTGGCATTCCCTTGGGGATTTTCGGGATCATCGGCTGGGCTACCATCCTGGTCACTTGGGTACTGGCCCGGCGATTCTCGCCACAGGGTGGTGGATGGCATTGGTTGCCTTGGGCTGTCGCTTTGGCCGGGTTTTTGTTTTCGCTACGACTCACCACACTGGAACCCTTTGTGATTGGTGCTACTTGCCTTTGGTGCATCAGTTCCGCACTCTCTATGACGGCGGCGCTGTGGTTGCTGACGGGGGCTGTGGCGCGTTGATCAGGACGCAGATTATGAAACTTTCCCTTGGCCCCGTCCCTTATTACTGGTCTCATGATGCCCTGTTCTCGTTCTACGATCAGGTGGCGGGTTGGCCTGTGGACATTGTGTACCTTGGTGAAACGCTCTGCTCGAAGCGTCGATCCCTGTCGCTAGAGGAGTGGTTGGAGGTTGGAGAACGCTTGGCGGCAACGGGCAAAGAGGTCGTGCTTTCTACCTTGTCTTTGATCGAGGCAGAATCGGAACTGAAAATGCTACGCCGCATCTGTGAAAACGGGCGTTTTTTGGTGGAGGCAAACGACATGGCGGCCGTCCATCGAATGGCAGGAAAAACGCCGTTTGTGACAGGCCCCCTGGTGAATCTTTATAACCAACGGTCGTTGCGTTTTCTGGTGGGGAGGGGGTTGAAGCGTTGGGTGTTGCCCGTGGAGTTATCGCGCACGACACTCGCTGATCTTCAGAAAGATCGACCGGAGGGGCTTGAGGTAGAGATCTATGCCTACGGTCGCCTGCCTTTGTCTTTGTCTGCGCGTTGTTTTACCGCCCGTGCACACAATCTCCCAAAGGACGATTGCCAGTACCGTTGTCTAGACTATCCCGAGGGGATGGTGCTGTATTCTCAAGAGAATCAGCCCTTTCTGCTGTTAAATGGCATCCAAACCATGTCAGCACCGATTTACAATTTGATCGGCGAATTGCCAGAGATGGCTGCTTTGCAGGTCGATGTGGTGCGTATCACGCCTTCTGTACAGACTCTGCCGGTAGTCACCGCCTTTCGGGAGGCGCTGGAGGGAAAACGTCCCACCATGCCCGAGGCCCCAGCGGAGGGTTTCTGCAGCGGCTATTGGTTTGAGAAACCGGGGATTGCGTGATTTTAGATTGCCCCTCTCCTGGAAGGAGAGGGGTTGGGGTGAGGTAGGGGGCTGTTTTTGATCTTGATCTGAATCTTGATCTTTCTAAAATCAATACAAAGTCTAAAAATTGCATTTTAGCACCGACCTGGTTGTGCGGGTGATCCAATCCATGCCGTTCCTGGCGGGATATGTTCTCCCTTGAGCACGAGGGTCAGTGGCCCTAAAATGGCCCCTTCTCCGACCTCTGCATCGTAGAGGACAATTCCACGGGTTCGAAGGGTGCTGCGTGCCCCGATTCGCACCCGACCGATTTTCATGACTCGATCCTCAAAGAGGTGGGTTTGCGGGCCTGCCCAAGCATTGAGTTCGGCATAATCGCCGATTTCTACGCAATCGAACTCCGTAAAATCGGTACTGTCCAGATAGACGCCCCGCCCTATCGTCACCCCCAAACTGCGAAGCATGGGTACCAGCATGGGCGTTCCTCGCAACATATCCAAAAAATTGGGCACCGCAATTGCCTCATACAGATTGGTCACTGCCTCAGAGATCCACACAAACGGCGTCCACATCGGGACTGCTCGTGGAACATAGCGGCCAATCAATGTCCATTTTAAGATCAGCACAAAAACAAAAGTACCTATGCCATAAGCAAATCCACCCACTGCGAGATCCCGTGCGAATACAACAAGGGACTCATTGACCGCCTCATCAAAGGTTTCCAAGACGATGAGATACCCAACGCCAATGGTAATCGCCAAAGGAAGCACAATACGTACCGCTTCTACCAGGGCACGACCGAGACGCCTACGCCAAGAGGGACAATACGTCAGGTGTTCTGGGAAACCGCCCAAGGTTTCTCTGGCCGGAAGGCGGATGGGCGGTGATCCTACCCAAGTGTCTCCCTCCTGCATTTTTCCTGCCTCTGGTGTATAACTCTGGACGCCGATAAGCACATTGTCCGGCAATACTGTACCATCGGGAACGTAGGCACCGTTGCCAACAAAACTACGATGTCCAATCACAGTTCGTTGTACCGTCATCCAGCCACCATCTACCTCATCATCCCCCAACATGACGGCATCGGCAATAAAAGTCTCGTCTCCGAGGGTGAGCATGTCGGGCACTACCCCCATAGCGGTCGAGATTTCAGCGTTCTTGCCGACAGTGGCACCGAGGAGTCTATACCAGAGGGGCGCATAGACCGTGGCGTAAACGCCATGCAACACATGCATACTGCCCTCTTGGATCTGATTGGCAAACCATTTTCGGTAATAGGTCTCGCTGTGCACAAGCCAACTGCCTGGCAACAAAGGGGGAAGTGCCACCCAACGAATGGCAGCCGATAACAATGCCGTGAGAAAAATAAGCAAAGCACTGGCGGGAATCGCCAAGAGAAAATAACGCAAGGCGATGATCCAGGCACTGTTGTCTTTTTCAAGCCAAGACAACCAGCGATCATCCAAGGCATCAACCACCATAAAGGTGGGGAAAATCGGTATAAAGAACAGGATCGCGATTAATAAAGCACCGATAGAATAACCAACCACCTCCAAGCGTTTTCGCAAGGCCGTAACAGGCCAGCGGTGGGGGCGACGTTCGGGATCTATGACCCCTATTTTGCGTGCTGGGGCACCCATCCAGCGTTCATATTCATGAATGGTTTGCCCTTGGGAGAGGGTCGAGAGACCTTCTAGTTTGCCAAAAGGGGCAATCGAGACTTCTCCCTCCAGTACCGCATAGGAGCCTATCGAGACTTCCCGACCGATATGAATGCGACCGATGATCAAGCGACCGGACTCAATGCGGGCGTTTTCTAAACTGACGGCATTGCCGAGACTTGCACCTTCCTCGATCGTCAGGAGCGAAGGCACGCGTAGCGCAACCGAACCAATCATCACCTCTTTGCCAATGTTGGCTCCCAGGGCACGCAGAAAACCGCTCTGAAGCGAACAACCCGACAACAGATAGGCTGGTGCAACCTCTACGAGTCGCTCTGATAACCACCAACGGAAAAACGTGATTCCCCACAGAGGATAATGGCCAGGGGTAATCTTCCCAAGAACCACCCGTGCACCAAAAATCGCAACCAGAAAGGCAAGCAACTGGCCAATCACGAATACCAATACGGAATACCCTGCGGCCCGTGCAATACTGTCCTCTGGATCGCCCGTCAGATAATGGTAGGTGAAGAAGGGGGCAAGCCAGTGGCTGATGTGCAGACAGATCAGCAGGGGTAGGGTGATCCCTTGGGCAACCCCACAGACAAACCGCTTCCAGGCTGGAGGGGAACTAAGCGGCAACCTCTCCTCTGGCGCACCTCTGGAGGATGCCGTTTCCGCATGAAGCGCAGTCAGTGCCTCTGCAATAGACCCAATGCGGCGGATCCGATAAATCTCACCGAGGGTAATATGGGCAAACCGACTGTCTTGTCGAAGATACGAAACCAACCGTGCCGCAAGCAGGGAATGCCCCCCTAAGTCATCGAAAAAATCCGCCGATCGGGTGATGGCTTGTCCAGGGAAGATCCGTGCTAGACCTTCAAAGAGCACCGTCTCTGCGGATGTGAGGGGTTCATCGCTCACAGCAGTCATGGAAGAAGCGATGGGGATCACGCGCAGTGCGCTACGATCGACCTTTCCCGAAGCAAGACGCGGCAACTGGAGCACCCGCTCCACATGGCTAGGTACCATGTAAGGGGGGAGCGTTTTCTGGAGTGCCTTGCGCAAACTGTTGGTGTCACCCTCCCCTTCTGTTGTACAAAAAGCCACGAGTTGATCGTCGCGCATGACCACAGCGGCGCTTGTGATCGAGGGTTGTTGGGTCAGAAGCGCCTCAATCTCGCCAAGTTCTACCCGAAACCCGCGAATTTTGACCTGATCATCCGTGCGGCCAAAGCAATGGACAATCCCGTGTTCGTCGATGCTGGCCAGATCGCCTGTGCGGTATAAACGCGCATCGTGTACAGAAGTCGCCCAAGGGTTGGGGATAAATCGATCCCGGGTCAGTTCGGGGCGTCCGAGGTAACCATGCGCAAGCCCTGGGCCTGTGATGCATAATTCACCACGCTCACCGACACCAACCGACTGATGGCCTTCGTCGAGGACTACCATGCCATAGTTGGGCAGGGGTCTACCGATGGTGACGGATTCGCCGCGTTGTAACCGAGAGACACTTGCCGATACCGTCGTCTCGGTGGGCCCGTAGGTATTGAAAAGAGCACGATCGGGGGTTGCCCAACGATCCGCCAAGGACTCAGGACAGGCTTCTCCTCCCAGGTTGATGAGGCGCAGACCCGCGACCTCGCGCGGAAACATCGCAAGAAGCGTCGGTACCGCATGTAGTACCGTCACCCCCGCATTTTCTAGGGCCGCAGGCAAAGCCTCTGGATCGATGGCCAACGCTTTTTCAGCAATCCACAACGTCGCGCCCACCAGCCAAGCGATCCAGATTTCCTCAAACGACATGTCGAACGCAACAGAGAACCCTTGGTACACCCGATCGTGTTCATGCACCCCAAGGACACTGTTCTCGCTCCGTAAGAAATGGCAAATGCTCCGGTGGCTGATCACAATGCCCTTTGGTTTCCCTGTGGAACCAGAAGTATAAATGGCATAGGCCGGGTGGGTAGGCAACAATCCTGTACGTCGCCGCCAGGAGGGAGGATCACTTTCTGGATCGGCGCTGAGCATCCCTTGCCCAAGGATGCGGATCGTCCGCAAGGTCGCTGCACAATCGATCCATTCCTCCGCGACAACCAGGCTCGTTGCCCCTGCATCCGCAAGACACACGGCAATCCGTTCTATAGGAGTTTCTGCATCAAAGGGCAGCCAAGCTGCGCCCGCTTTGGTAATGGCGAGCTGCATCACCAGCAGGTCGACGCCGCGCGGCAGCCAAAGACCCACAAACTGGTTGGGGCCAATCCCGAACCCAATCAGGTGGTGTGCGGCGCGATCGGCAGCACGGTCAAGCTCGGCGTAACGCAGCGTGCGATCCCCAAAGACCAAGGCGGCCTGTCCGGGCACGCGCTGTGCGGTGGCCTCTAGGAGATCAGGTAACGTTTCTTCGCGGAGCAAATCGGGGCGCTTAGGTCCCCATACGAGGGCAGAGATAGGCAAGGGGGTTGCAAAACTGGATAGGGGTTGCTTTCGGAGGCATCGATGACTCGACACCTCCGCAAGTTAGAGAAGCTCATTTCGGCAGATAAAGCGTACGGCGTGCGAGGGATTACCAACGGCGGTGGTGGTGCCCGTGCCCGTAGTGATGCCCGTAGTGATGTCCGTAGTGATGTCCGTAGTGATGCCCATGGTGTGAGTGGTGGTGCCAACGTGCTTGTGCAACACTGGCTGCGCTCATGCTAAAGATAAAAAATGCGATCAACCACAATTTCTTCATCAGTAGTCTCCGAGAAACCCTTCCCTTTAGAGGGCGGGATGAAAGGAGACGGTTTTTGGTAACCGTCTGTTAAAAGTTCCGGTCTTTCCCGGCTGTCAGCCCTTACGGGTCTGGTGACACACCTCTGCCTGTAGGCGGAGGGATTGCACATTATAGCGCATCAACCAGTCTACGGAGCCTTTCTAGTGTTTCTTCTTGCGTGGGGGAGGCTTCCAACAGTCGCTGAGCAGAGGCCAGAACCGTCTCGCGTGTGCGGGAGTTCGCATCGTGGGCAGGGAATGATTCTAACGCTTGGGTATAGGCATAGGCGGCACGCTCGATGTTTTGCTGTGCGGCGTGGATCTCTCCGATCCGCTGCCACGTATGGCCTGATTCCCGTTGCCGCTTGGTGCGTCCTTGCCAGTCCAGTGCGGTATGGTAGGCAGTCAGTGCCTCTGACCATTGGCACTGTGCAGCGTACAGGTTTCCGATCTGGTGCCATGTGTTTCCCATCTCAGGGTACTGTCGTGTTCGTTCCGACCAGTCTAGGGCTGTGCGGTACGCAAGGAGCGCTTCCGACCATCGTTGCTGCCGTGCGTGGATCCCGCCCATCGCAACCCAAGCACTGCCTATCCGGTGCGGTTGCCGTGTCTGTTCCCACCACTCCAAAGCATGTTGATACGCCTGAATTGCTTGATCTTCCTCTCTCATTGCGTCATAGGCCCACCCAATGGCCTGGTAACAGGCACCGATCTCGGCGGGTTCTTGATCACTGCCTGGCTGGGCGGCAACCTCTTCGAGGAGAACCGCCAAACGATGCGCATAGGCAATGCATCGGCTGGCAGGCAGCGGTAGGGTCGATTGCCACGGAGTCGGTTCTAACAATCCTTCTAGGGTGCCTCGCACCAAACGGAGCGTGTTTCGGCGCAGTGCCTGACGCAGTGCACGATCCCGCAAAACCGCATGGTAGCGAATCAGGGCTAGCACTTGTGGGTCGCTCTCCGAGAGACCCCCTGAGGTGAGCAAACCCTGTGCCTGCTCTTTGACCTGTTTGGCCAAGGCTTCGTAGAGCCGCACCAAATGGTAGTGGAGAAACCGCCCCAGGGTTTCAGAGAGTCCGAGAGGGGGCGGTTGAGACAACACATGTTCGCGCACCATCGGCAAAAGGCGGTACCCCCCACTCCCCTGTTCGACCAGCGCCCGCCGAGTCAGTTCGGTCAATGCCGCCTTCGCCTGTCGAGCAGGCCACCCTAAAATAGCGCCCAGTGCTTTCCATGCCCCTTCCAGAAAGGGCCACGGTTCTCGGTCTTCTAACGCAACCAATAAGTCAAGCATGGGCCGTGCGGTTGCGGGAACCCGACCGACCGCCTCCTCCAGCAGGGCTTTCAGGCCACCCGTTGCGTGTTGTTGGATACCGCAAAGGGTTGCCGCTGGATCGTCGCCCGGATCAGCGAGAAACAGGGTAAACGCATAGGGATGACCGGCCATTTCGTGCAGAATCAAGTGCTGTGTATCCGCAGACAAGGTATGCCAACGCAGAGGGCTGGTGGGCAACGCAGCCTGTAACAATGCTTTTTGTTCCTGCGCGGACAACGGCCCTACCAGAAACCATCGCACAGGAAGGGCCAAGAGGTCAGGAGGGGGCGTTGTGCCCTGCTCTGTACGAACGACCAACAGGCTACGCCACCCTGCCTGATCAAGCAGGGCATTCAGCAATTCGTACAAATAGGGGTCATTGATCCGACCTTGGTCATTAAGTACCGTTTCACATTGATCGACGATGAGAAGGGTGTTCTGTCCCAAAGCATGCGCCAAAGAGTGTGCCAGGCTCTCTGGGGCAGGGCGTGTTTGTTGGCGCAGGGGTTGTGCCAACGCCGACAGTCCCATGTCTTGCAAACAGTCTGCGAGTTGTGAAAGGAAGCCCCCTGCGTTTGGACACACACGGAGCTCTACCCACACGGTACAGCCATGGGTCTCGCCGTGGATGGACGTTGCTGCTTGTAGTGCTGTGAGGGTCTTGCCGATTCCAGTGCAGCCGTGTAAACCCAAAATGCGATGTCCGGCACGCCAGGCGTCCTTGATCCTTTCTAGCAACCCAACGCGAGGCACTTCGCGCCCGGTCAGGGTGGGATAATCCGGAGAGCTGTGATAAAGCAGTGGGGGGGAGGTTGATGCTGGCATACGGACTAGAATACACCAAGTGTTGCAGAATGGGCTGGACTCTTACGAAACGAGTGTGACAAATGTCCTCCGAATGACGGCGTCAGGGATGTATACTGCTGAACTGCGTTGCGCATCGTTGTGTCCTGTGTACCAAGGGGGGAGGCGCTGCATGATGTCTGATCGAAAAATGTCTGCCGATTCTCACCAGCACCACACGACGGATCCTGTCGATCTTGGATACGTGTCTTTTCTCGACAAACAACCCTTTCCTGGCAACCACGGTGAGGTGACCGAGTTGCTCGCGGAGAACATGGCCCGTATCGAATCACTCAAAATACAGCTCCTGGAAGTCTCTGGTTTTGATGGACACTTGGCCGTTTTGCATGAGATGGATCTGTTGCGTGGGGCGCTGATGTACCTTGCTTCGCAAACGCAATCTGCTGCGGTGCATCGCTTTGCCAACGGGATCAAGGGGGGTATCCCTGATTTCCACTATAAAGATTTAAAATTTGAGGGGATCCTTGGTCATGGCAAGCAGATCCGTGCCCTGCTACGAATCATTGCGAGGGTGACGAGGACACGCTTAAGTGTGCTCTTGCAGGGTGAAACAGGAGTGGGTAAAGAATTGTTTGCACGCATTCTTCACATGAACAGTGGTCGCAATAAGTTTGTCGCGGTAAATTGTGGTGCTTTTCCGAGTGGGATTATTGAGTCTGAACTATTTGGTCACATTAAGGGTGCCTTTACTGGGGCAGTCTCTGATCGTCGTGGAAAATTTGAAGAGGCTCACGAGGGTACTATTTTTCTGGATGAAATCGGTGATTTAGAAATGAGCGCCCAGGTAAAATTACTGCGCGTTCTCGAATCGGGTGAAATCCAGCGGGTAGGTTCTGATAAAGCAATGATCATCAATACGCGCGTGATCGCTGCCACCAATCGGAAGCTAGAGAAAATGGTCAGTCGCGGTAAATTCCGCGAAGATTTGTTCTATCGTTTGAGTGATTGTAACCTGGAGATTCCTCCACTACGAGATCGGCGCGATGAGATTCCTATTTTGATGGAGCATTTTATTCATCATACCTGTACTGCACATGATTTAATACACCCGGAATTTCACACAGACTTGCACAATTTTCTTTGCCATGACTACGACTTTCCTGGAAACATTAGAGAGTTAAAGAGTTTGTGTCAATACCTTGTGTATCTTTACAATGGGTCATTACTGACTTTGGAAGATCTGCCTGCCCGCTACCAGCAGAAGATAGGAGAAGTGAATAATGCTAGCGGCATTAGGGCGATACGGGACGGCAGTGAACGGAACCACCTGATCGCGATCCTGTCCCGTTGTCATGGAGACATACGTACGTTATGCAACGAACTGGGTCTGTCGCGATCGCGTGTATACCAATTGTTACAGAAACATGAGCTGGATGCAAGCGATTATCGAGTAAAATAATCAACACCCATGCCTTTTTCGCACAACCATTATTCTTGCAGATAGGAATAATATTATATGAAACTGAATGATATTATCACAAGTGTTCATGGTCAACCGATTACGGCAGAAGATGTTTTGGTTTATCTTAAAACGACTGGTACTTTTCGTGAGACGATCTATAAACTCATCGAATTTGCGGTCGTTAATACGAAGCTAGATGAGCTTGGTGTGCGCATTCCAGAGAAAGATCGGGATGCCTGGTTAGAGCGAAAACGAACCATGGGCGGATTGCAAGACAATGCGAATTTTGTTCGCTATTGCCGTTGGTATGGAATTACCGAAGAGCAGTGGAAAACATCTACCATCCAAGAATTGCATCGGGAGTGGTTGTCCCAACATGTGGTAGACGAAGCTACGATACATCTTGCCTACGAGCAAGACAAAGAGAATTATGCAACTGTTTCGCTTTCTTGTATTGCAGTATCGGGTGAACAAAAAGCGAAAGAGGTCTTGTCGAAAATCACGAGCAAACAGCAAACCTTCGAAGATTTGGCGCGAGAATCGATTCTTGATGAGAAAACTCGGCCTTACGGGGGGTACTTAGGCGCAGTGCGCAAGGGTATGCTGCCGGCAGAAATGGATCGAGAAATCTTTGCCGCCAAAGTGGGTGACATTGTCGGCCCTTTTCGTCAAGGAACCTACTGGCGTATCTGTCGAATAGACTCCTGTGGGCAAACCGATCTGACCGATGCCCTACGGCGTTATATCCGTGATCGGTTGTTCAAAGACTGGCTGCGTCACCAAGTAAGCATTGCGAAGGTATAGCGACCAGAGAGCATAGCAACCTCAGCGCATCCTTGCATCTTTTTGCAACCCTACACCTTTTACGGCGTTTTGTGTATGATCCAGCACTCTACCTCATGCGGAACGTGACCCCATGGCTCTCAAGAAGGCACCCGTTCAGATCAGGCAAGTCATTGCATCGGCTGAGAAACATCCGCTCCAAGCCGCACGGCTCCTGTACACACCCCCTGGATTTGTCCTGCGCGGCCCCATCTATATGGTTGCCATCACCGTGTTCGTGGCACTGGTCTACTCCTTCTGGGCTAAGAAAGATGACATCGTAACCGCCCCCCTCACCCTCGAACGCGAGTCCTACACCTTTGAAGCCGTGGGAGGTGGTTTGGTGTACGAGGTGATGCGCCAAGAGAATGATATCGTCCATACAGGCGATCCCTTGGTTCGGGTACAGGAACAAATTAGGGCTTCCACCCTCTCTGAACATGATTCGATGCGATTGCAATTGGATACCATGATCAAAGATCGTGACAAATTGGCAGACGAACTGGATCACCAAATTCAGCAAAGCCAATACGATCTGGATAATTTTGGCAAAAGCCATGAAACAGTGCTCGCACAGCAAGAAGCTTCCGTTCGGCAGATTACCGATCAATTGGCGACAGCGCAGGGTGCATTAAAGCGGCAAACCGAGCGGTTGGCCCTTGCCAGAACGCAATTCGATCGGCAACAAAGCCTATACAATTCGCGTGACATTACGATCGATCAGTACGAACGCGCCCATGAGCAGCTCAATGATGCCGCCAAGGGGGTTGATGACGCAAAATCCCAAGTGGATCAAATCAGGATCGCCCTTGGCAGTGCACAAACCGCACGAGACAGCACAAAATCCCAAACTGCCGACAAACTGCAAGATGTGCTGAAACAACTGAAAGGTCGCAAGGAGCGTGATCTGGGGCGTATGGACCACAGCATAGAAGAACTCAAAGGTCGCATTGCGGGGGGCGAGCATCTGGTGGAAGGGGTTAGGTACAAAGAAAATATGGCGGAGTACAGCAGTCCCTTCGATGGAGTGATTGTGAAGCAGAACGTCACCCGTGGGCAGATCGTTTCCGCTGCCACCCCCTTGGTGACCATCGTCAAAAACAGTGCAGCACTACAAGGGCGAGTATTGGTGAACAATAAGGACATTGGTCACCTGAGGCGCGATGAGCAGGTGAGAATCAAATATTTCGCATATCCTTTCCAGGATTATGGGTCACAGGGTGGACATATCTGCGACATTGCCAACCGTCCAACGCAGGAAGGGCAGTCGCTTAAATACGTAATCAAGATTTCCCTGGATCGTAATTTTGTTGTGCGTCAAGGCTCTTCCAGAAAGACCCCTCTGCAGATTGGTCTAGAAGGCACCGCTGAGATAAAAGTCGGGTCAAAACGAATCATAGAATTGCTTTTCTCACCCGTTTCGAAGTTCTTTGGTCAAGACGAAGAATAAACTATCATGAACGCACAAGCAGAAGCCATTCGCACACTCGTAGAGACCCATATTGTCTTCAGTCTGCTCTCCGAACAGGACAAACGTGGCGTAGAAGGTCTGTTTGAAGTGGCGACCTACCCAGAAGGATCGGTGATCTGTGAGCAGGGGCAGCCCATGGATGGGATGTACGTTGTCCATCTGGGTGCGGTACGTCTCAAACAGTTGGTGCAAGGGAAACGTGTCAGTCGAGGGGAACTGGGGCCAGGGGGGAGTGTTGGAGAGGAATCGCTCATCCAGGAGGCAGAATGGCAGGAACAGGTGGTTGCCAGCGTTCCTACCCAGATGTTTTGGTTGTCCGCCCAAAAAGCGCAAGCACTGCAACGCGCCAACCATCATTTAACGGGTATCTTTACCTCGCAAATGGCTAAGCTGAAGGTTGGCACGCTCGTGCGCGGCTTGCTAGAGGGCATTCAGTGTGACCCACACGTTTTTTCTGACATTGTGCATGCGCTGGGTGTCAAGCCAAAACCGAAGGGTTCCTGGTTGTTTAAGCAAGGCGAGCACGACCCTCGCTTGTACCTGATCGAGTCGGGTGTGGTGGATTTGGTCAGGCAGACAGCAGTGGGTGAGGAAGTGATGCTGGATCGGGTGCGAACACTCGGCCTCCTCGGGGAAACAGCAGCACTGAATGAATCGGGATCGGCGGGCAAGCATCTCCACAGCGCGAAGGCCGTGACGGACATCGTGGTCTATGTCATTTACACCCCAGAAGTACAGAAAATCCTGGAATTGAACCCACGCCTGCACAGCCAACTGGTAGAGCGCCTGGCCTACTTCAAAGATCAAGAAAAGAGTGAAACGCAGGCACGTTCTCGCGCTGAGGGGGTGGATCAACGCATCAAGCTGACCGATGCCGTCACCGAAGCGGATTTTCTGGCCCTCAAAGAGAAGCCCACCAAGAAGAGTTCTGGCTTTGCGACCGTTGCACAGGGCGATGAATCGGATTGTGGGGCTGCATGCCTCACAATGATCAGCAAGCACTACGGCAAACATTTCAGCATGGCGCAGATCCGTGAGCTGAGCAATCTCTCTACCAGCGTGACTACGCCCAATTCGATCATCAATGGTGCCGAGTTGCTAGGGTTTAGTGCAAAAGGCTATGCCATCCCCTATGACGAATTGCGTAAACTAGAACTTCCAGGCATTATCGGATGGGAATCCTACCACTATGCGGTGCTGTTCGAGGTTGGCAAGAACTCTGTTCGTATTGCTGATCCCAATGGTGGTAAAATCAAAAAATTGTCGCGTGAAGAGTTTATACAAGGCTGGACCGCTGCAGAAGTGCCAGGTGTCGAAAACAAAAACGATTGTGGCGTTTTCATTTCTTTAGAACCCACCAAACGGTTCGAGAAGCAGTATGTCCCCGAAAAGCCCATTTGGCACTTCGTAGAGTATCTACTGCCTCATAAAGCCTATTTTGGCGAGGCATTGCTTGCGGCGCTTGCCATCAACCTGCTGGGGTTAGCAAGTCCGTTGTTCATCCAGAACATCGTCGATACAGTGGTTGTTCATGCCGATGTCAATTTGCTCAATATGATGCTGGGTGGCATGGTCTTGGTAGCGGTCATGACCTCAGGTATCACCATTACGCAGAATATTTTGCTGGCCTATACCACTGCACGCATCGACATGCGGCTCATGTCTGAGTTTTATCGGCACATTCTGAGTTTGCCGATCAGCTTTTTTCTTACGAGAAATAAAGGGGATATTCTCGCTCGTTTTGGTGAAAACTCCAAAATTCGAGGGATTATCGCAGGATCGAGTATTACTGTCATCCTGAACACCTTGATGGTGATCCTTTACTTCGGGATGATGTTCGCTTATAGCAAAGCGTTGGCACCTATTGTATTGTTTTTCGTTCCGTTTTATGTCGCCATTCCGCTTTATTTTACGCCGAAAATGAAGCAGATCAACCAACAGATCTATATGGCCGGATCTCAGGCGCAGTCTTATCTGATCGAGTCTCTGAATGGAATTGAGGCCCTGAAGGCGACCTCTAACGAATATATGGCACGTTCTCGGTGGGAGAATGTATTTGTCGACAATGTCAACAAAATGTTTGCCTCACAGCGACTGGGCCTCACCTCGCAGACACTCTTCCAGATCTTGGGGTTGGCGATGACGGTTTGTGTTTTAGGCGTGGGCGCTAACCAAGTGATGGCGGGCCAGATGACGGTCGGCGAACTCATGGGGTTTAATATGCTCATGGGTCTCGTTATCAGTCCAGTACAGCAGATGATTGGTCTTTGGAACAATCTCCAAGAAGTACGTATTTCCGTCGATCGGGTCGGCGAGGTACTAAACGTCAAACCAGAACAAGAACCGATTACCACCCCAGAGGCAATGCCCGCTGTCCTCACCACCACCGATGGTGCCATCAAATTTAAGGATGTCTATTTTTCCTACGTGCTTGGCGGCAAAGAGAACCACATCATGCGTGGTTTTAACCTCGACATTGAGCCGGGTATGCGGGTTGGATTCGTTGGCCCGTCGGGATGTGGAAAGAGCACCGTGGCCAAAATGGTGCTTGGTTTTAATATGCCACAACGGGGAGAATGCCTGATCAGTGGCAAATCCGTCAGTGCACTTGATCTCTCCTCCCTGCGCCGCAACATCGGTGTCGTTTTGCAGGACAGCTTCTTGTTCTCCGGAACCGTTGCCGAAAACATCGCACTTGGCGATCCAGAACCGGACATGGAGGCCGTTCGTGAAGCCGCTCGCCTGGCCGGTGCGGATGATTTTATTCGACAATATGCCTTACAGTACCAAACCCCCGTAGGTGAAAAAGGCATGGGGGTTTCAGGGGGGCAGCGGCAGCGCATTTGTATCGCACGCGCACTCTATCGCCGTCCCAAAATCATGATCTTCGATGAGGCCACCAGTGCCCTCGACAACGAATCAGAAATGCGCATTCAGGAAAACATCGACAACATCATCAAAGGACGTACCTCCATTACTATTGCGCATCGGTTGAGTACCATTCGGAATTCCGACATGATTTGTTTTATTCACGATGGGAAAGTGCAGGAGAAAGGTACACATGACCAACTCACCGATCCAGACTATTTGCGTGAAATGGGGTACAAGGGTATGTACTATCAGTTGGCCGAGAAACAATTTGGCCTGAAACCGCTGAGCCTGTGAGGGTGGGTTGATGGCCGGGAAAGACCGGCACCTGAACACCGACGGTTAAAAACCGTCTCCTTTCATCCCCGCCCTGCGGGGTTTCTCGGAGACATTGATGACTTCAGACAATACTTCTGATCAGACTGTGATGACCGCATCGGGTACCCATCGTGCGGTTCCACAGGGGTCGGCCCCACCACCGCAGGCTCGTCTTGTCTGCTTGGAACCCCAAAAAGCGGGATGCGTCGGCACTGGTTTGTCCATCGAGTTGACCGGCAAGCCCGTTGTGATTGGACGTAAGCAGGACACTACCCCACCGCTGCCAAACGTTGTCCCCATTGCCTATGAGGGCCTCTCCCGTGTGCATGCGGAGCTCTTTTCGAGCGGAGGTCATTGGCTCGTCAAAGATCGCGGAAGTAGCAACGGAACCACCATCAATGGTTCAGAAAATATACCGCCTGAATCGCCCAAGATCCTCAAGTCACACGATGAGGTCTGTTTTGCCTCCTTGAAGTTCCGTTACGAAGAAGTGGGGAGCGATGCAGTCGACAGGACTGTGATGCAACCCAAAGCGGCCCCGAAGCCGAAAGCGCCTCCTCCTGCACGCAAGGTCGCTCCCCCCGTGACAGAGGAAGAGTTGCAGAGCGATCGCACCATGATGCCGTTTGCGCGGGATCAGAACAACCAGCAAGATTTGAAAGCCATCCATTTGGTCATGCACCACCCGAAAACCGCCGATGTTCCAGAACCACCTGAACCACAGTCGGCACATCGGAAGGCGGTTGAACAGGCATCGACCAGAGAACGGGTATCGCAAAAAACCAAGAGTGCCGTGGGTACACTCTTGATGATCCTCGTCTTGGGTGGACTGGGGTATCTGTATTCCGTATACCAAAGTGCACAAGTCATCGTTGACCAAGAGAAAAAATATCAGAATGAACTCAATGAGTTTCTTGATGCCCATGAGTCAGTGCGTCATACAGACAGCACGGCTAGCGATGATCAACGGGATCAGTTGCGTACTCTGTTGGCGAGAGCGGATCTCCTGATCCATGATTATCCGCAGAATACCGAAGGTTTCCGTGAAAGGAAGGCTCAGGTTCTGTTCTGGTTGTTCGAGCGTGATCTGGCTGCGGCATTCGCCCTTGGTGATATACAAAAAGCGTTGCGTGTGCGAACGGATGCAGGGCGTGCCATCGGCGCATTAGCCCTCCCAGAAATGGAAAACCTCCAGGGCGGAGCGGCTCAATCGGTTTGTCCTGAGATTACGGGCGACGCTGTCGGCAATGAGGTGGTGCATTTGCTAAGATTGGCCGATGCCTTGATACAAATCAAAGATTTTGCCCTGCGTTTTAAAAACACTGGTTCGACTGCGGTGGCTGATCGTCCCAGCGCGATTGTACTGGGTGATATTCAGAGATCAAAAGATAAACTCGTACAATGCCAGCAGAACTATGATAAGCAGCTCTCAGGCCACTATGCCTTCTTCGGTCGGATGGCGAAAGACATCGACAGCAATGACATCAAGATCGTTGATTATTGGATACGTAGGTAGATGACAGCGGTTGGCAGTAGCCAACGGGAAACTCCCAATATCCACTATGGAACTGAGCACCTATGCGTTCCCGCAAGAGATTCACGAAGGGCGGTCGGTTTTTTTTCATGTTGTCCCTCGCGGGGCTGCTGTACACGGAGACGGATGCCGTGGGATCGGCAAAGCCCAAGGCAAAACCAAAGCCGCCAACCCCCCCCGCTACCCAAGAAGCAGCACACATTGGATTGTTCGATGCCGATGAAGCACGAAAGGTCGTAGAGGGTGCGCTGAACGGCGCAACGACCGGTCTGCGCGGGGTGTTGCATCAACGTACGGTCGTCCCCCTTGCGTTATCAGAAGCACTCAAACGGGCAAAAAGCGAAAATCCTGCCCTGCGTGCCCTGGTAGAAGCGCAGGGTTCATCAGCCGCAAATGTCGTGGGTGCCAAAGCTGCTTTCGATCCGACCCTTCAGGTTGCGCTTTCCGGTTCCGGTACCCGAACCTTTGATCGGGTGGATAGCATCACGCGGTGGCGCATGAGTGCCCCTACTGGCGTTGAGTTTGGTCAAGCGGGTTCGTCGGTGGCGGGTCAACCCGATTCGGCCGGTTGTATTAGCATCGATTTCGCACAAATGACATGCCTGGGAACTCCTTATTACGCCACCAAGTCCGAAAACGCGAGTTACGATTCGCCCTCGTGGACGAAATCTTGGAAGACTTCGTTTGGTGTGAGCAAAGCATTTGGTTGGGGTAGTTCGTTCTCAACGGGTCTGACAGTGCTGAACAGTCCACCAGGGTATGTCCTTCCCCCTGGGGAAACACTCGTCCCCATGGGCGATAAACTCAAGTGGACGTCCACCCTGAGTGTGCAGCTCTCCACTCCACTGCCCTACACCAAAGGATTCGGCGCAGAAGGTGCCGCTTCGTCCGTTGCGTTATCACTCGCTGAGGTTGCCGACCAAAAAGCAAAAGCCGATTACCAAACCGCACTCAACCAGACCCTTGGGAGCGTTGAGCAGGCCTATTGGAACCTGGTACAGCAAGTCTGGGGGGTTGTCTATGGCAAGGAATATGTGCAAACCCTGAGCGATATACAAAGAGAAGTAGAAAGACTCTACCGCAATCGATTGCGTACAGAGTATGATATGACCCAAGCCAATGCGAATCTGGCCTCCGCACAGGGGAATTGGGAAGTCAATTGGAAAAATTTGGTACAAGCTTCCGATCGATTGAGCTATTTGTTGGGCATGGAATCCAATACCCTGATCCTACCCATTGCCTACGATGCTACCCAAGAAGAAATCGGTACCGTGGGGGTCGATCAGGCATTGGCCACTGCGGTCGAGAAACGCAGTGAGTTGCGCTCTCAGGCGGCAGCGGTCGAATCGGGCATTACCAATGTGCGTTATTATCACAACCAACTGCGTCCAGATATTACACTGACCCTTTCGACCAGCATCGGAGAGGTCAACACAACGGTTGGATTCCCGTCTATGGGAGAAGCAGTCTCCAATCTGAAGACCCCAGACTACGGAAATCTGGCCATCGGTGTTTTCTATCGTTACCCTTTCGGTCGTCACGATGCAAAAGCACGCTTGGCTGGCGCACGGATTCAACAGCAACAGGCAGAAGACGCGCTGGTGACAGCACGCCAACAAGTCACCAGGGATGTCCAAGACGCCATTACGGCCGTGCGTAGCGGCGATGCGCAAATGCGGTTTGCGCAGGCTACGCTACAATTGGCGCGTACCTCGTATGACAAAGCCACCGGCCGCCAACAACAGCAACTCCAGCAAGTCAATGCGCCACCCCACCACCTCCCCTCCACATCGGCGATCCCGACCAGTTCCGATGGGATCGTGGGCACCGTGCAGCCGCGCCCACCCGGGGTCATCAAAGGGGCGATACCCCCTGGCGCTCCGCCGATGAATCCATTGCCCACCCCACAGGACGAGGCTGAATCCACCCCGTCGACGCAGACGACTGTATCGGTAAGCCCGCACGCCAATCCGCCAGGATCCCTTCCGGTGATGAACAATGCGTCCGTGATGAACAACGCACAGGTGACGCAGTTTGAGCTGCTCCAAAAGCTGAGTGATCTCAACCAAGCGCAACTCGCAATGGTCCAAGCCGCCGTGCAGCGGCGTCAGGCCTATGCGCTCCTGCGTATGGCACAGGGCATAGAAGGTACCCAACCATGAAGCCAGCATCGAAGGGCCGTTTTGGGAAAAACATAGCGATTGGGATCGCGATCGCCTTGAGTGCAGGGGCCGTCGTTGGCTCAGAAGAAAAACCAAAAACCATACAGAATACGGTTCAAAGCAGCGTGTTGGACGCTAGTATGGCCATGGAAGACGGTGCCGGACGCGCACAGGAAGAAACGATCGCACGGAGATTGCACGCTCTCATCGACACGGCCACCAAGGGCCTTCCCGCGTCTCTCAAAGGACGCACTTGGAAGACCATCGATGCCCATCAAGCAGCATTGCGTGCGATCGAAAAAAATCTATCCATCCTGCAGGGTAAAATCTCTGAGCGGGTGGCGGATGCCGTCCTAGAAGAAGCACAGGCCGTTTTTGATCCCGTGATCCGACTCACTGTCAGCGGAAGTGGACAAGAGGCCTATGACCGCTCGACACATGACCAGGAGTATTCGAAAGAGGTTCCAGCGTCGGCGTGTGATGCCCAGGGTACGAATTGCGTTGATCCACAACCCGTAAGTTCCCACTCTCTAATAGGCACCCAGCTCGGTCTTGCGTACCCCATTGCTTCTCTTACGCTCAACCAAGCACGCCCCGCAGGGTATTACACCAAAAAAATCCAGGCGAGTACCGCTTCTGCCTATGCAGGCGGTGGTGGCTATCAACTCCGGTTGGATCAGGAACTTTCTTGGGGAGGTTCTTTCGAGATTGCACAACAGACCACCGTGCAACAAACCTTCTTCGAGTTTCAAGGGGTTCAGTTGCCCTATAAGCTCCCCTGGGTCTCCAACCTCTCGGCCTCCTTTTCGACACCAGTGCCGTTTACCAAGGGTTTTGGGGATCTAAACAGCGACAACGTGAATCGCCACCTGGCCGCTTTGTCCGATCGCTATACCTACTGGCAGGTGCAAACCACCCTGAACAGCACACTCTCCCAAGTGGATCTCGCCTATTGGGAGCTGGTCAGAAGCCTGCGGTACTTGGTCTCCTATCTAGACAATGCCGAGCAGATCGACAAACTCAGCGCCATCACCCATCGCTTGCTGGATCTCAAAACCGTGACCGTCTATGAGCAGTCACGGGTGGATGCCCAGCAAGCACAGGTTCAGGCGTCCCTAGAACAGGCGTGGGCTTCTTTTGTCAGTGCCGGTGCCTCCCTAAAGGCACTGATTGGCATGGATGGGGCCGATTTGTTGCTGCCCACAGGGTACAGTGGTCAACTGAAGCTCAAAGAAGACCCCTCCTGGATGACGATTGTCGAGGAGGCACGCCTCAGCAGTCCGAGCGTGCAAGCCCAAGAAGTGGCAGTGGAAATGGCGGAGCTTGTCCAGCGTCAACGCCACAATGGTCTGCGTCCTGATCTGCGCGTGAGTGCAAGTGTTACGCTCGCGCAGAGTAACCAAATCTTCGGCTACGGTGGCTATCCAGACTCTCTCCGAAACTTGGCCTCCCCCGATGCGATTACACAGAGCTATGGCCTTTACTACACCTACCCTGTGGGTAATCGAGCCGCTAAAGCAAATCTCGACGCTGCCAACCATGCGTTGGCCGGAAGCACTGCGCAGCGGGAACAAGCCCAGTTGAGTGTGGCACAAAACATCAATGACAGCATTGCGGGGCTGCTCGCAAACCGTGAACGACTGGCAGTGACCAAAAAAGCGGCTGAACTGTCCCGTGTGGCTTATGGCAAAGCAAAAGACCGTCAACAGGCACGTACCGTCACGGAGTATGAGATCGTCAGCAAGAGTCAAGCGGTGCTACAGGCCGAGTTGGCACAAGTGGATGCAGAGATTTCGTACCGCGAATCGTGGGCACAATTGCTTGCTGCTGCGGGTCTATTACCCCGTCGTTACGGCGAAGTGACCGCAGAAACCCCCTTGGATCGACAACGAGTACAACGGTTGGCAGCGGCCGGTGTGTTGGGTATGTTCGCTAACAATGGAGGAACGCAGCGGTGAAATACCGTTTTGGTCAACCAATGGGTGTTTTGATCGGCCTGGCTGTCGCCATGGCCGCCGCAGCCCAACCCGTAGCCCAACCCGTGGGCAAGAAAGAAGAACCTCCCGCCGCGAAGACCGTCACCCTCGGAGAGCTGTTGAATCCCAACGCACCCGACCCTGAGCGTCAACGCCAAGCCCTCATCCAAGCACCAGGGAAAGACAGCGGTGCGTGGGAGGCATTGCGAGGGCGTACCGTGCGCACCATCGATGCGCGTGAGGCTGCCCTAGAAGCGTTACGACACAACCTGTCGTTGCTCGTCATCAGCGGCAATGAAGCGGCAACCACACAAGTCCTCCGCGAAGCAGAAGCGGTTTTCGATCCGGTCTTTACGGTGGGCGTGACCTTTAATGACAACAGAACCTACGATCGTACCTTTGTGGGAACGGTGACATTGAAAACCTCCGTATCACAGCCTATTGTATTACCAGCACCACCCAATGCAACGTACTATGAAACGCAAATCGTCTTTCAGAACCTTTATTCAAGTCAAGGGCCATTGACTGGCATTAACTACGCCAGCACGGGTGTTTCCCGAGGGATGAATACGGCTGATCCGAAGAGTTTGCAATATTCCGTGTCTGTCGATCAGCAGTTGCCGTGGGGGAGCAGTGTGAGCCTTGGGGTCACGACCAAGGATCAAGCGGTCTACTACAAAAACGGACTGAGTCTTGGCGCTGATTGGTCGAGTTCGTTCATGATGAACTTGTCGGTGCCGATCCCAGGCTCCAAGGATTTTGGTCCTAAGGCGGCCAATGAAACCGCGATATTGCTCAGAAAAAAACAAAAAGAAATGGCTTCTTGGACGTTGAAAGCAGCCATCGACAGTACCCTCTTGAGTGTGGACACGGCTTACTGGAGCCTGGTGGGTGCGTTGGAAAACCTGGCGGTCGCTCGCCAAAATCTTGATTTGATGAAGACACTGGATCAACGTACCGAGGAACTGTTCGCAAAGGGTGCGGCTACGCGGTACGACAAAGCCCAAGTCGAACATGAAGTGGATCAGGCAGCACTCGCCGAAGAACAGGTACGGAGTGCTTTTCTCAGTGCATCCAACACGTTGGCGGTCTTGATCTCTGAGGATCCCTTGGCGGTCAATACAATCTACGTACCCGCTGGATTCTGGGAAGCACTGGGCAAAAAACCAGAAAGTTTCGATCTAGCCAAAGCCCAGAGTACCGCGCAAGAAAAACGCGCAGCCTTGCACCTTGCACAAGTGGCCTTGGAATCCAGTGAGATCCAGACTGAATACAGTCGTCATCAAACGCGGCCAGATTTGAACATGACTATGGGGATACAGCTGGGTCAGCAGGGCAATCCGTATGGCTACAAGTCCCCTTTCAATTCACTCTCGAATCTTTTCAGGCCCGATTCACTCTCCAATTCGTTTGCCGTGAACTATGCCTATCCGTGGAAAAACCGCGCCAAGAAAGCCCAGTTGGCCTTGGATGAAGCGAATCTTGAAGGCAGCCAAGCCTCCCAACAGGATATGGTGAATCAGGTGCAAGTCGCAGTGGATCAGGCTGTGGTGGGAGTCATTGCTACGCGTGAACAGGTGGTCTCTACCCAACATGCAGTAGAACAATCGGAGGAAGCGTATCAACGGGTCAAAAGACGCTTGGATGAAATCGGTAATGCGACCTATTTTGAGGTGATCGACGCCGCTCGTGCCCTGAACCACGCACGGCAACAGTGGGCTTTGGCCCGTGTCGCTGCAAAACAGGCAGAGACCAATCTCCTGGCGCAAGAAGGGGTGCTGGCTGCACGTTATCCCGATCGAACCTCACTGACCACGTTTGATGAACAGCGCCTCACCTTGTTGGATCGGCAAGGACTGCTGAATTATTTTAGTACCAACAAGGAAAGTAAAGGCAAATAAGCCTGTGCTTCACTGCGGGGCGGTTCCAGGAACGTGGGCCGTCCCGTTGATCTTTGCGTCTTCAGCAACACCAAAGGTAGCAACCGACCATGGATCTTGCAATCCTGTCCCCTCCCCTTTCACAACAGGCACGCCGACTGTTTGAAGTGGCTGAGCAGTTGGCACCCGGCAGCGTTTGTCACCTGACCTTTGCATCCCCTGACGAGGATCGCGTAACGTTGCAAGACAATACACTGCTTTGGAACGGCATTGATCTTCGAACGGTGCAAACGGTGTATATCCATGGGCTTGCCTATGCCGATCCACCTTTGCCAGCCTCGGTGGGTGTGCAGGATTGGGGTTTGTGGCAAGCCAGGCATGTGGAGGAGCAGCAACGGTTCAGTTTTTTGTTCAGCGCACTGCTTCACCTGCAGCGGTGGGGGAATCGCGTCATTCCCACGCGAGAGGCGCTCTTGCATGCCTTCCTGTTACCCACCTGGTTGCAGGAGATCCGTCGATCGGGGATACGTGTTCCGGCGTTGTTGTGCAGCAACGAGGGTGCGTCTGTTGAGGATTTTACGGCGAACAACCGAGCGGTGGTCTGGCGTCCCACCACGGGCCGAGCGGCTTGGCAATGGTTCGGTGCCAAACAGCGCCGCCACCTGATCGCCCTTGACAGGCCCCCTGTTTTGCTGGCGGAGGTGGTGCCCGGCCCCCTGATGCGTGCTTACTTTGTGGGTGGCAAGCCCATTCTCGTGCTTCGACAACAACTGCCACGTCGAGAAGTGGAGGCTCTAGAGGGATTCTGTTCGACGGAATTACCTGCCTATTTGGACGAGGTGGGACGAACGATGCAAGGAACTTTGGGCATCGAATGGGGGATGGTGTTGTTCGTCGAAAAAGAGGGGAAACCGTGGATATACGACTTGGATCCCGATCCATTCTATGGGGACTTGCCTGTTTCTTATGCGAACTATCTGCACCAAGCACTGTCTGCGTGGTTGCTGGGGCGACCGACAGGGGAGTTGGTACCACCGGTTGGCTGGGAGGATCGTGCTACGTTGTTCCAACGACGAATGTTGCAAATTCTGTTTGATATGGAAGAAAGTAAACTCAGGCCAGAGTAATTTTGGATCGCCCCTTCTCCGGAGGAGAGGGGGGTTTGGGAGAGGCGAACTCTGTTTTTGATGCTGTTTTTGACTGAACCTAAAAAGCGCAGTTGGATGCCGAAATGTGATCTTTCCTGTGCATAAACAGATGATTGCGTGGCACGCCCCCAACTGCTCTGCAAACAACCTGAAATTGCGGAAACCCTTATGCAGCAAGGCTTCCAGCTTGTTTGAGCGCCTTAACTGCGTTTTCTAGGCCGAATAGACTTTCTTGTAACTTTGAGGTTTTTTTGATGCTTTCTTGACTGAATAGGCTTTTTTGTAACTGATCAGGTAAAAAGCGTTGTCAAACCATAAAAGGCCCTTTCAAACGGAAGCAAGAAACGAGTCAAAACCAGCTCTTGCCCCCCTCACTGCCAACCCCTCCCATCACGGTGGCTATGCCTACAGACTGTTGAGATGTGCGATTCGACCATGGTCTATCGTGTACCTGAGCAGTTACCTCTGAGGTCTCTACATGCGCATAAAAAAACTCCACACATCGGCCACGTCCCATGCAGCACATGCCGTACCAACACCTGAAAGTGGTTGGACGTCAGAACAAATCCAAGCTGCACAACGTACCATTGCCGAATCCCTAAGGCGTGAGGTTGTTTTTCGCGATGTACTCAAGGACGGCACTTCAGGGCCGGAGATGTTGGTGATTCCGCCAGGAACCTTTTTGATGGGTTCTCCACCCCATGAAAAAGATCGCCTTCAAGACGAGACCCAACACCTTGTAACGATTCAGAAACCTTTTGCGATGGGACGGTATGCCGTTACCTTTGCAGAATACGAAGCATTTTGTGGCGCTACCGGACAAAAAATCCCGCAAGATATGGGCTGGGGACGTGCCAGACGCCCTGTCATCAATGTCACCTGGAATGATGCGCTCGATTATTGTGAGTGGCTATACGAACAAACAGGACATTCTTATTGGTTGCCAACAGAAGCAGAATGGGAATACGCTTGTCGTGCTGGGACAATTACCCCTTTTGCTTTTGGGATGAGCATCTCCCTTGACCAAGTACAGCATGATGATGACAGAATGAAAAAAAGCAGCCATCTTCCAGAGCACCACGGAGATCCTGCCATACACAAAACAAAGGAGGTGGGCAGTTTTCCCGCCAATGCCTTGGGCTTGTACGAAATGCACGGCAATGTATGGGAATGGACATGCTCAGAATACGAAAAAGAGTACAATCGAGCCGCACAGGAGTGCTCTCATAGCAAACGAGATTTTGGTCTGCGGGTGTATCGGGGCGGATCTTGGTTTAATAAATCTCCCTGGGTTCGTTCTGCGGCGCGTTCCCATCGGAGTCCAAGCTACCATTATGATAACCTTGGTTTCCGTCTCACGATGATGTTGTGACAGCTATGATCCATTGGTTCCGCTTCTCTGGTGTTTTGGTGAGTTTGCTGTTGGCAACCGCAAGCCTAGCAGCCCCCCCCTCCCTTCCAGGCGGTGGTGGTGCGCTGTTGCGCGAAATAGAACGATCCACGGGACAGCAAGCGCCCGCCCCAGCACCCTTGGTACCTGAGAAGTCCCCTCCTCCCGAAGCACCGCTTCCGGAAAAAACGGGCCAGACGGTGTTTGTCACTTCGTTTCAAATCAAAGCAACCCGTTTCCCCGCAGAAGAATTGCTTGGACTCCTCAAGGGGTATGTCGGTCGTGCCTTGACCTTGGCCGAACTGCAAGAAGCTGCCCGTACCATCGGCGATTATTACCACCAACACGATTATTTGGCACACGCCTACCTGCCACCACAAACGGTACACAATGGCGTAGTCGAAATCACGGTGGTCGAGGGCCGCTTGGGACAGATCAAGGTCGATCCATCGAGCACAACCCGATTGGATCAACAGTTTGCGATTGATTTGGTTCGCGCTCGTGCGGGCCTTACGCCGTCGGATCCCTTGCTACATCCTTTGACTTTGGATGGGGCTGTGATGATCCTGAACGAAGTGCCCGGCGTGCGTGCGACCAGTACCCTGTCCCCGGGAGCCAACGAAAGCGAAAGTATCTCCGTTTTAAAAATCGAGGACGGCCCCTTGGTCAGCGGTAGCCTCACCCTTGACCGGGCAGGATCCAAAGCTACAGGTGCGGATCGTGCACTGCTCTCGGCCTCTGTGGACGACCCTCTCGGCCATGGTGAGCAATTTTCACTCTCTGCACTCAAAACCTCGGGCAGTACCTACACACGACTCGCCACCACGATGCCTGTGGGGGTTTCCGGTTTGACGCTTGGCGTCAATGGCACTGCATTGGACTACAAGGTCGGTGGTGCCTCTGCTGCCGCAGATCCCAATGGGTATGTCTGGAGTCTTGGCATGACTGCGGCGTACCCGATCCTACGCAGTGCTGTCTTTTCGCTCACGGCCAGCGCGACCTTGGATCACAAACGAATGGTGGACTGGGCAGCACATACTGTTTCTGACGACAAACGGATTGATGTGGGCACACTCGGTCTCTCAGCCACGAGCAAAGATCATGGGGGAACGAACCATTTTGGCGTCACCCTGAGTTTTGGACAATTCAACCTTTCCCAGGGCACGAGTAACCCGCGTACCCTCGGTGTCTTCGAGAAAGCAGTGCTCACAGCAGGACGAGATCAACCCATCGTAGAGAAAATAACCCTCTCGCTCAACCTCCAGGTGCAAGCAGCGCGTCCCAACCTGGACAGTTCCGAAAAGTTCTCCCTAGGAGGGCCGGACGGCATTCGTGCCTATCCTGCGAGTGAGGCAAGTGGAGATGACGGGTGGATGAGCAATCTGGCGTTGCAGTGGCAAGCAACTGAGAAAGCGCAATTTTTTACGTTCTACGACGTCGGTTGGATCCGGCAGAACAACCATCTGTGGGAAAACTGGCGAGGATTCGCCCCCCCCGATCAGCCCAATGAATATGGGCTACAGGGTGCAGGGATTGGTGTAAATTGGTCTCCCTTCTCCAATCTGCAAATCAAAGCCACACTTGCGCATACTGTCCATGGCAACCCTGGCCATGCCCTCACTGGTGACGATAGCGACGGTAAGCACAAGAAAATGAGAGGTTGGCTGCAAGCAATCCTCTCTTTCTAGATCCTGAGAAAACCTTTCCTGCATTTTTTCACACGAAGAACAAGCATTATTGCCAGCAAACCGTCTTGCACGGGAGCGCGTGGCAACGTACCGTATCGATCAAATCAATGAGAATCTATGCTGAGAAAACCCACCTGATTATCCTTGGCGTTACTCCTGATTGAGAACACTCGCTATCCGACGTCTTTTGAATGTCAAAAGAGGATTGGGTGGCGAACAATGATCCGAAATTACGGGGATTTTATCATGGATACCAATGTGTTCCGTCGAGATGCCATCCGAGACAAAGACTTGTATCTTTTCTTTGCTTTTGGAGCAGCCTTATTCCTAAGCCAGATCGGTTCAGTAGCAGCAGCGAATGCCGCCAAAGGCACGCAAACCATCGGGGCGATTAGCTTCACGCCTCCCCTCTTGATGGTGGGTGGGACTACACAGGTGAGTACCACTGCTACCTCGAAATTGCCGGTGGCTTTTGGTTCCATGACGCCAAGCACATGTGCTGTGCTCGGCAATACGGTGACAGCGGTCACGGTGGGTGCTTGTACTATTGCGGCAAACCAAGTCGGCAATGCCAATTACAATGCGGCCCCACAGATCACGAAAACCCTGCCGGTGCTCAAAGGGCGCGAAACCATTACCTTTGGCGCTGTTCCAACCCTGGTCATTGGCGGCACGGTTACGCTCAGTGCTACCGTGAGTTCTGCACTGCCTGTGGATTTTACTTCAAGCACGCCCTCGATCTGCAGTGTGAATGATAATGTCGTGAGCGGTGTATCAGCGGGTAGCTGTACGGTAGTCGCAAGTCAATCGGGTAATGCAAACTACAATGCCGCCCCATCGGTAGCGCAAACCATTACTGTTCATGCTGCTCCGGGTGCCAACAGCTACAGCATCGTCGATACCAACCAGACCAGCTTTTACAATGCCGTGACTGTCATGAAAACCGCGCCAGTCACCAAAAGCGATCCTTTCTATGGGCAAGACGCTCAGTTTTCGGGCCGACAGCCCTCGTACCAGGACAATGGCGACGGCACCATCACCGATAAAAACACGCACCTGATGTGGGTCAAGGCTCGCGGATCGAAAGTCACCCTGGCGGATGCCATTGCCGGAGCGATTTCTTGCAACGTCGGCGGATATACGGATTGGCGTATGCCGAATGTCAAGGAACTCTATTCGATCATTGAGTTCAGCGGTGCCGATGGGGTGAGTATGACAAGCATGACTGGCTACACACCGTTTCTCGACAGCCACTTTTTTGATTTTGCCTATGGGGCGGGAAGCAGCACTGCGACCGGCACACGCCTCATCGACAGCCAAGATTGGACGGTAACCAAATATGTCAGCACCACCATGCATACTGCTGCCACGCAATTCGGCGTCAATTTTGCCGATGGTCATATCAAAGGCTACCCAATCTACCAGCCCCCCACCAATACCTCCCCTACCACGTTCTACGTCCGCTATGTGCGCGGCAATGCCAATTATAGTATCAATGATTTTCACAACAATGGGGATGGTAGCATTACTGACAATGCCACAGGCTTGATGTGGTGTCAGAATGACAGTGGCGTTGGAATGGATTGGCAAAGCGCGTTGGCTTGGGTACAAGCACAGAACACCAAGAATTATCTAGGACACAACGACTGGAGACTGCCGAACGCCAAAGAATTACAGAGCATTGTCGATTACACCCGTGCTCCTGATACCACTGCCTCCGCAGCAATCAATGCGCTGTTCAATTGCACAAAGATCACCAATGAGGGCGGTCAAACCGACTATCCCTTCTATTGGACAGGTACTACGCTGAATGATAACTCTCCTGCGCTCTCTGGCGTATACATTGCTTTCGGGCGTGCCTTGGGTTGGATGAAAGACCCTGTGTACAATTTTTATACCCTGCTGGATGTACATGGGGCGGGCGCACAGCGCAGTGATCCAAAAAGCGGATCGCCCACAAGCTACCTCCTTGGCTATAATGCGAGTGGAAAACCAGTCTATGGTCGTGGGCCTCAAGGAGACGTTGTGCGCATCACAAACTTCGTTCGCCCTGTACGCAATGCGAACTGACGGCAAGCCTCTCGAAGACCCAACCGCCCCATGGCTAACGCCAGAGGGTCGTGTAAACCAGACAGGTCACGTGCCATGAAACAGGACAGACTACCTATTTGTCGGGTTCCGGACGATTGCATTATTGGCGCAGGCTCCAGCGATTGTAGGATAGGGTCATGTAGTTCTCGCGTGATCTGCTGCACCGCCAGATGTTTGTGTACAATCCACTGTAACTCTGAGGGTGCCATTATCAGAAACCACGAAACTGCTAGGGGAGCTATAAAATGTTTGTTGAAGCAATCGGAAATCTAAGAATGTTTCAGGAGTCTGAACTCCAGGTACATTTCTTTGCTGTAAAAGATGTCGGTCGAGACGGATCCTGTGATACCGCAGAAGATTTATGAGTACAGCACGCTTACATCACTACGTCCCACAGGGATACTTAGCTGCCTTTACCAACAATGGCACCAAGAAAGGACGGTTTTGGGTGATGGATGTGGGATCCGAAAAATATTTTTGTACTTCTCCGAAGAATGTTTGCGTAGAGCGCGACTTCAATCGAGTCGACATGGATGATCAACCCATAGATGGCTTGGAATCCGCGCTGGCCTCTTTCGAGGACGAAGCGATCGGTGTAATTAGGAATATTTCACAGATCCAAACGTTCCCAGATGATGTCGCTCTTAATGTTGTGCTCAATTTCATTTGTTTGATGGCAGTGCGCAATCCTCGCCTCCGAGAGTCATTCAACAATGCTCGCGAACAAACACTTCACATACTTAATGATATCCTTGTTTCAGATCGGCGCATCTTTGAATCTCAGATGCGTAGAGCTACAGAAGCTGGCTACATCTCAGATAAAAATGTTTCCTATGAAGAATTAAGGGATTTCATTGAAAAACGGAAATACACGGTTGAGTTCTGTCCACAAGACAATTCAAAGAACGAGTTTAAGACGTTTGATAAGCTGTTGCCAATTTTTGGTCTGCGAACGTGGTCGCTGCTTCTGACGCCGCAACCAGGAATTGAATTTATTTGCTCCGATCATCCGGTAACATTATTTTGGAAAGATAGACGATCCACTCCTGTCGGTTTTGGACGACATCAAACAGAAATCTTTGTCCCACTGAGCCCTGACGTAGGATTGTATGGAACCTTTGAAGACCCGCTACCTCTGGTTGTGCGCCTCACAGATAAAGCTGTTGCGGCCATGAACGGACGATCCTTTGTAAGCGCCAAACGGCATGTGTTTTCTCGCATAAACACGTTTAGTATCAAGCACGAAGAAGGGCACATACGAGATACGTAAGTGTCAGCCTGTGGAGAGATGGCGCTGGCCTTTGTCGCAAGACAACGGCGAAACCAGCCTCCACGAAGCAGGAAATTAGCTTTGAACCTGTTTAAGCAGGTTTGAGTAGGTATGATAGAACGGTTAGAGGTCATGGGTGAAGCGAAGACACGCAAGATTCACAGCGCAAGTTTCAAGGCCAAGGTTGGGCTGGAGGCACTAAGGGAGGGGCAGACGGTCAACCAGATAGCTCAGGCTTATGGGGTACACCCGACGCAGGTGAATCACTGGAAGAGGGAGATTCAGGAACAGGCCACACGGTTATTTGAGGGCAAGCGTGGCCCGAAGCAGGCAACAGAGCACAGCGACCGAGAGCGCCTGTCTGGTGAGATTGGTCGGCTGAAAATGGAACTGGACTGGCTGAAAAAAAGTCAGGGATGAGCCTGCCGACGTGAGACTGGGTTGGATAGACTGTATGGAACCTTTGTCGTTGGCCACGCAATGCGCATTGCTGGAGTGTGCTGCTCTACGGTATACGCGAGGCAGACACCGCAGGGGAAAGGAAAACCAAGGGTGCTAGAAGGGGAAAGGGAAGAGGAATTGGTGCTGTTGCGCTTGGTGGACGAGGAGTACACACGTCACCCGTTCTATGGCAGTCGGCGCATGGTGGTGTTCTTGCGTAGAGCTGCTGCCTGTACCCACCCACGAGGAGCACATGGAGCGAAGCGTAGTGCGACGAGCCCCGCGTAGCCGTGAGGGCCGTACGTTTTGTCGATGTCCGCAGCCGTATCGCGGGCTGAGACAAAACGTAAGGCAACCGAGCACGGCGTAAAGCCATTTGT
>CAIJYR010000093.1 GCA_903824965.1 uncultured Thiotrichales bacterium | reverse complement strand
TGGCGAGCCAGCGAAGTGGCGAGTCGTGGCGGACGCAGGGCGGCGCGGGCGCCGAAGGCACGGCATGTCGCCAATTTTTCGCTCCCGACGGCGACTGGGATGTCCCAGTCGGGTATCGCGAAAAATGGCGACTTCCCTGTTCTCGAGAGTGGTTTGGTGGGCGAGGTAGAATCGGCTTCCCCGTTTCCCTGGCAGGAGGATACGGGGAGCATCGGCCACTTTCCGATATGCGAATACCCGCGCCCCATTCAGCAAGGCGATGTATTCCGGCGACAAACCCTCTTGAGCAACCGTCGCCTACGTGTGCAAACGAGCCACGCCAATCTGTCTGCTAGGTTGCGTCAACCACAAAATACCGCTGACGACCACGTTGTCTTTGGACAGATCGACTACACACCATGGAGGGAGCTGGTAGAGGAATTGCACCGTGATGCACAATGGGTGATCTGCATCGATCCCTTTGTGGACAAGAAACTGCTGTGTGGCACCCCCCCCGACACGCGAAAGATTGTCGGTTTCTCCTCAGGGCTTGGGGAGTATGGCGAATTGAATCAAACGATTTCAACCGATCAAGATACGCTGCAACACCTCACCGATCGAGTACATGGGCATCTGGTCGAACTGTTTCCGTTCCAGAGGACAGAAGTACACGAGCAGATCGCAGCGCGTGTTGTTGGCGAAGCAGAGGCAATTATCGGGTTGTCTTCGTTGCACGCGGTGGTTGGCAAGGGAGAGAAGATCCGTGAGGTCATCGGATTTGCGGCCATTCATCGCGCCTTGGCGAAACCAGCAGCGACCTTGTCGCAGTTGTTACCGATAGATGCACTGGGCCATTTGTTTTCAGACAACCAGAACCCGTCGGATCTTCGTCCGGATCTGTTGCAATTGTCCCTGACCATGCGCGATGAGCATAGCCCTCCATTGGTACAGGCGGTGGTCATCGAATGCAAGCTTGCCCAACATGACCTACAGCATATAAAAAAGGCCATTGATCAGGTAGGGGCGGGCCTTGCTCACCTGACCCAAGTGTTCGCGCCTAATGGCATCCATGTGCAGCGTATGCATTTTGAACGACGTTATTGGTGGGCACAATTGCAGCGTGCGATCACTTCGCGTGCCCCTGTGAATCTTTCTGATCAAGATCGGCGTAAACTTGATCGTGCATTAGAAAATCTTGTCGAAGGTTACTACGATATTGCCTGGCAAGGCGCAATATTCACCTTCTGGACAAACGAGCGAGACCCTAGTTCCGCTGTCGTACAGCGGC
The DNA here is from genome assembly GCA_903824965.1 of uncultured Thiotrichales bacterium. GTDB lineage: Bacteria > Pseudomonadota > Gammaproteobacteria > CAIRSR01 > CAIRSR01 > CAIRSR01. The sequence goes on along the minus strand of CAIJYR010000093.1, from coordinate 2,519 downwards.
CCCTGCATGTCAATGTGACGAACGCACTCCTGCGATCGTTCTCGTTGCCGGATGACTTCGCTCTCTGGCATTTGTCCTTGGGCTACGTTGGTTTGGCAGATCTGTTCGAGAAACAAGCACCTGTCGATCCTCTTCTGGTCATGGAGGGTAAATCGGCGATTCGCATCGATGCGCGGTGCTCGCCTACTCACCCCTGCACCACTTCTCCGCCGATTGTCTCTAGTGCCCTACAGCCTCCGAAGCTTGTACCCAATCCTAGCACGGCCACATCGTTTGGGGTATCAGCGCCTTTGGCCATCCCGCCCACTCAAACGAGTGCGATGGAAGCTGTACGCATAGAAACCATACCGACAATGAGTACCGTTCCCGATCAGTTGTTAATAGGTACCGATGGTAAGGGTAGGCCGGTGTATTGGGAATACGGACATCCGAAACTGCAGAACCGCCATCTGTTGATCTTTGGATCCTCAGGTTCTGGCAAAACGTATGGTATTCAGTGCCTGTTAGCGGAGATGGCGAAGCAAAGGCTGCGTTCGATCATTGTTGATTATACCGATGGTTTTCTTTCACAACAAACGGATCCACAGTTCCGAGAAATCACAAAACCCAGTGACCACTTTGTCATCACTGAAAAATTGCCAATCAACCCGTTTCGGCGACAAAGACAGATCATTGATCCGTCTCACCCTGCGCGAGAGGAAACGTCCTATCAAGTTGCCTCCCGAATTGCAAGCCTTTTTTGTTCGGTCTACGAGTCCATGGGCGAACAACAGTTTTCAACCCTCTTGCAGGTGCTAGAGTCTGGTATTGAAAGGGATCCAGCCTTTACCCTAGACAAACTGCTGAAAAAACTCCGTGGAGATGGCAGTACGTATAGTGATCGTTTGGCCAACAAACTAGAACCACTGGTAAGAGCACAACCTTTCCAAGGGGGAGGTGATGTACTCTGGGAGAACAGGCTCACAAAACCTGCACATTGGGTTCAGGTATTACAACTAAAAGGTCTCGCCCGTGAGATTCAGAAACTAGTAACAGAATTCATATTGTGGGATCTGTACGATTATGCCTGTAACAACGGAGACGAGCATCACCCGATTCCGGTGGTCTTGGATGAGATCCAGAACCTCGATCACCGTAGCGATTCTCCAATCGATAAGATGCTGCGCGAGGGGCGGAAATTTGGTCTATCGTTGTTGCTCGCAACCCAAACCGCCAGCCAATTTGACACAGAACAGCGCGATCGCCTCTTCCAGGCGGCTCATAAGCTGTTCTTTAAACCCGCCGATACAGAAATCGACCTCTTTGCAAAAATACTCAGCCGAGCGATTGGAGAGTCTAAGAACGACTGGAGTCAACGTCTTGCAGGATTAAAAAAGGGAGAATGCTGGTCATTTGGCCCAACGAGAACCCCCAGTGGTGCCTTAGAACAAAAGACGCTTTTGGTGTCTGTAACTGCACTCGGAAATCGCTTTTCGGAGGGATAGGGTTCTCGGGATACTACCCTTGGTTGATTAGGGGGTTCCATTGGAGAGAACGTAGTTTATCGACCGTGAGGGTGGATGGCACCAGCCGTCCGTCCTGCCCTCGCGGGCGCATGAGTGTGATCTGACGTGATTGTTCCGGCCCATAGCTCAGGTGCAGTGGGTTATTCGGCCCGTAGAGATATAGGCGGTCAAATGGCAGGTTCTCTGCGATCCATCGTCCCACTTCGATCATATCCTCGTCTTCCACCCAAAAATCCACCGCCGCGCCGAGTCTCTCGCAGATTGGATTTCCTAAGCGATTCCGTTCATGGGAAGCGTGCTGATCGAGTTTGGGCGCAATTCGCCCTGGAATAAGACGCGCCAATTCTGGAGCGCAAAAGCCATAAGTCAATCGAACCATGCCGTAATAGTCGATGATGGGATCGAGCAGGTGAGTGGCGAGTTCATAAAGGGCAGTATAGGTGTCTGGTTGATTGGGCCAATTAACAATGCCTGTACGCGCCTGTGTTTCTCCGCATTCCATGAACTGTCGATAGCTAAAGAACCGTCCACAAGGCGCATCGAGATCAGGGATCTCTTGACTGCGCATGAACTGGAATCGTTCTATACACCAGCGGGCATTGGCGAGACCTGCATCAAAGTCCTCCGGTTTTGGACCGTATCCACCCAAGTCGAACAGGTTGATCGCGTCTAGTGCATCATCAAATGCCACTTGTTCCGCATAATTCGGAAACTCTTCATTAATGAATCTGGATTTTCTGTAGAGGTAAGGTGGGGTGTATATACCACCATAGTCAAACACATCAAAATCCTGTTTTCGTAGGCTTATCTTGACTCTTTGCATCATACGTGGCAGTGGTTTGTCGACGAAGTCATCAAAACGCATCAGGGTAAGCTTTCCAGATCGAATATGAATCTTGATAAGATCCGCATTGCCTGCATCACCATACAATCGTAGCCCGCATCCGATATAAGTAACCCAAGTTGCCACCTATCAGGCGACGAAGACCGCATAAGAAATATGATATTTCAGGC
>CAIJYR010000092.1 GCA_903824965.1 uncultured Thiotrichales bacterium | reverse complement strand
CAAATGGCTTTACGCCGTGCTCGGTTGCCTTACGTTTTGTCTCAGCCCGCGATACGGCTGCGGACATCGACAAAACGTACGGCCCTCACGGCTACGCGGGGCTCGTCGCACTACGCTTCGCTCCATGTGCTCCTCGGTTGACAAGGATGCTGTTGTGTGTTTCCCTTCACTTGCCTATCTGTTGTACGTCCCCTAAAAGACTCCCTTTTTTGTGTGTTGCCAACCCTTTGGAGCCTTGATCGATGACACTGTCACGCCGTCGTTTCATTACCCTGGTTGGGGCTGCTGTGGGTGTGCCGCTCCTGTTGGGGGTTGGGAGGGGTCAGCCGAGACTCGCGCGTTGGGAAGGTACCAGTTTGGGTGCCCCTGCTTCGCTCCAGCTCTACCACACCAACGAAGCGCAGGCACAGGCTGCGATTCAAGCGGGCTTGGCGGAACTGAAGCGCCTAGAGGCTCTTTTTAGCCTCTACCGTCCCGACAGTGCGGTTTCGGTATTGAACCGCACGGGTGTCCTTGAGAATGCGCCTGCCGATTTTGTTGCGCTGTTGACGCATGCGCTGACGTTGGCCAAGATCACCGACGGAATTTATGATCCAACGGTACAACCGTTGTGGTCGCTGTATTTTCGCCACTTTACGGCAGAGCGTCACGATCCCGCTGGGCCTGCGCCGCAAGCGATCGCCGCCGCCCTTGCACAGGTGGACTGGCGTGCCGTCGAGATCGATACCGATCGTCAACGGGTTTCTTTTGCCAAACCTGGCATGGGCTTAACCCTCAACAGCGGAGGGCAGGGGTACATCACTGATCGGGTGGTGGCGGTGTTGCGTGCCCACGGTTTCGATCGCATGTTGGTGGACATGGGGGAGCCTCGCGCACTGTCGACCAAACCGGATGGTTCCGCATGGCGCATTGGCATTGCCAATCCTGCGGATCCGACTCATGCGATCACCCAAGTGGAGGTGGTTGACCAAGCGATCGCCACTTCGGGCGGGTATGGGACTGTGTTTGATGAATCTGGGCAGTTTACGCACATCCTAGATACCCGTACTGGGCGTACTGCGCCCGCTTTGGTAGGGGTTTCGGTGATTGCGGATTCGGCTACCCGTGCGGATGGCTTGGCGACCGCCATGCTGATGGCACCTGTTCTGCGTCGTCAAGCCATTCTCCGCGCTGCGAGCGGTTCGAGAGCACTGTACGTCACGCCTGAGGGTGTGATTTCCACGGTGGATGCCTAATATGGACGCGGGTGGTTTGGTCGAAGGGATTGCACGGGTGGTTGCGGTCGAAGGCGCGGTGGCCTGGTTGGAGCCAGAGGTGACGACCAGTTGCAGTGGGTGCAATGCGTCGTCGGCTTGTGGCAGTCCGGGTGGGATGGGTACCTTGACGGATCGTGTTAAGGTGCGGCGTTTCCCCCTCGACAATGATCAAGGGTTCGTGGTCGGGGAACGGGTAGTCATTGGTGTGCAGGAATGTGCTTTGATCAAGGCGTCGATGACGGCCTATGCTGTTCCGTTGGTGAGTATGCTGCTGGCTGCAAGTATGACGCAGTGGGCGATGGGTCGAGATGCTGTGACCCTTGGGGCCAGTCTGATGGGATTGGCGCTTGGGTTTGTGGTTGCGCGTTTCATTGCCGACCGTCTGCGGACAAAAGGCAGTACGACTCTTCGTTTTTTGCGCCGAGCTGATGCAGCAACGGTTTCGACAAAAATACACACAGAAATCCTGAGAAGCGAACGATGCAAGACTATGTGATGATCATGGTAAGTGCCGTCCTGGTGAACAACGTGATTTTGTCACGCTTCCTTGGTTTGTGCTCTTTTATGGGCGTGACCACGCGCGTGGATACTGCCGTTGGTATGGGACTCGCTACTACTTTTGTGATTACTGCCTCCTCGATCCTCGACTGGGCGGTGCAGGTATATTTGTTGGAGCCGTTTGAACTTGGTTATTTGCGAACGGTGACGTTTATTCTTGTGATCGCTGCGGCTGTGCAGTTCACCGAACTGACCGTGCGCAAAGTATCGCCGCCTTTGTTCCAGATGTTAGGGATTTACCTGCCGCTGATCACCACCAATTGTGCGGTACTGGGGGTTGCGCTTCTGGTGGTAGAAGGTAAACTCGGTTTTCTTGCCAGTGTATTGTTTGCTTTTTCTTCTTCCTTGGGATACAGCCTGGTGATGGTAATTTTTGCCGGGTTGCGTGAACGACTTGCCCTCGCGGAGGTTCCGCCGCTTTTTGCTGGCCCACCGATTGGGTTTATTACGGCGGGCTTGTTAGCACTGGCGTTTATGGGTTTTTCTGGGATGGGTGCGCGATGATTTTTTGACTGTAGGCATAGCCCCTCCCGTGAGGGGAGGGGTTGGGGAGGGGGGTCTGCTGGGTTTGACTTGTTTCTGACTTATCTTCGATGGTGCTGAACAGTTAGAAATCATCATGAATAATCAAAAAGTAATCAATTTATATAACTAATAACTAATAAATTAAGAAATCATCAAAAATCAACTTCAGCAGATCAACCTCTCCCCCAACCCCCTCTCCGAAGATTCGGAGAGGGGGCGTCCAAAACCAAAACAAAGCTAACCTAAACTAGGGGGTAGATCATGTTGATCGCTGTCGGTAGTCTCACGGCCATGGGGCTTGCTTTGGGCGGTATGTTAGGTGCTGCGGCACGTTTCCTCGCCGTCGAAGAAAACCCACTCGAAACCGAATTGCAAGCACTCCTGCCTGGCTCACAATGCGGTCAGTGTGGTTACGTAGGGTGCGCCCAAGCAGCAGCCGCACTCGCACGCGGCGAAGCACCCGTTACGTTGTGTGCCCCCGGTGGTAAAGCGGTCGCCGAACAACTGGCTAAGAAATTGGGTGTGACGGCCGATTTGTCCGCGCACGAGGAAAAAGAACCCGTCTATGCCGTCATTCTCGAAGACTATTGCATCGGTTGTACACGCTGCATGAAAGAATGTTCGGTGGATGGGATTATCGGTGCGAACAAATTGATGCATACCGTGATTGCGGATGCCTGTCACGGGTGCGGCAAATGTGCCAAAGTCTGCCCTACCGATGCCATCGAAATGCGCCCGATCCCGCTGACCTTGTCCGGTTGGCACTGGCCCAAACCAAATAGCCATTCCACACACCATGTCCAATAGGAACGAAACGATCCTCTCGTGGCGATCACACAGACTCTTTAGGAGAGATCGATGAAACTCTTCCCCGTTCGTGGAGGTATTCATCCGGATTATCGCAAGGGGGAAACGAGTGAAAAACCCATTGTATCCCTGCCGATGCCAGCCACGCTCTACGTCCCTTTGCAACAGCACATTGGCGTATCAGCCGAACCACTCGTTGCCGCAGGTGATCGTGTCCTCAAAGGACAGCGGATCGCAGGAAACCAAGGTTCGTTGTCCATCCCCCAGCACGCACCCACTTCCGGTACGATACGGAGCGTTGGCGAAATCACTGCACCACATCCCTCTGGTTTGCCACAAAGCACCATCATTCTCGAACCCGATGGCAAAGACGAGTGGGCAGAACTCCCCCCCCCGATTGACGATCCACTGTCCGCCGATCCCAATCTCATTCGCAAGCGCGTGGCCGAGTCGGGCATCGTCGGAATGGGAGGGGCAGCCTTTCCCTCTGCCGTAAAGCTCAATCTTGGGTTGCAATACAAACTGCGTATTCTGCTCGTCAACGGTGCAGAGTGCGAACCCTATCTCACCTGCGATGACCGCGTGATGCGCGAACGCGCAGACGAGATCGTCGACGGCGCACGTATCATGGCCCATGCACTTGGGGTTCCCAGGATCATCGTCGCCATCGAAGAGAATAAGCCCCAAGCCATCGAGATCATGACCAAGGCCGCCAACGGCCTGTTAGAGGTCGTGCCTGTTCCGGTGCAGTATCCCATGGGTTCGGAACGTCATCTCGCGCAAGCCATCACCGGACGCGAAACTCCCGCCCGTGGGTTGACTGCGGATATCGGCGTGGTCGTCCACAATGTCTCTACGGCTTGTGCGGTACACCAAGCGGTGCGTCATGGTCGGCCCTTGATCGCCCGCGTATTGACCGTGAGCGGTCGAGCGGTGCGTGAACCCAAAAACATTGAAACACTCATCGGTACCGAAGTCACAGAACTCATCGAGTTCTGCGGTGGCCTCAAAGAACCCCCCATCTGTCTCGTCAATGGCGGCCCCATGATGGGCCAGCCGCTCCCTGGTCTGAAAGTACCTGTGGTCAAAGGCATGTCGGGTATCTTGGCGCTTGCCGCAAGCGAGGTGAACCAAGGCCCAGAACGTCCCTGTATTCGTTGTGGCAGTTGTGTCACGATCTGTCCCCTCGGTCTGGTGCCGGTGGAATTGGCCGCCTTCATCCGTAAAGAGCAGTTAGATCATGCTGCTGCTCTAGGACTGCGTGACTGTGTATCGTGTGGTAGCTGCTCGTGGGTATGTCCCTCCCGCATTCCACTGGTACATTACTTCAACTACGCAAAAGGTGCATTGAACGCCAAAGATCGTGATCGTAATAAGGTCGAACGGGTCAAAACCATGGCAGAAGCACATGCCTTGCGTGTTGCAAAAGCTGCGTTGGCCAAACAGCAGCGCACGCCCAAAGCCACTGCTGCACGGGCAGAATAGTACCTTTCCATGACCCTTTTTATCGCACGCCATTCGTCCACATGCACAGCCATCGAGAGCACTCTGGTTCTCTCCGTGACTGATTCCCTTTCCCCACATCCACCGACAAAACCATGACCATCCTTCCTGTGGCCGGCAAAAGCGGGCCATTCACCCACGCGCCCAACAGCGTTCAGCAGACGATGAATACGGTGTTGCTGGCGCTTTTGCCAGCCCTTGTGTTCAATGCTTATCTGTTTGGTTGGCCTGGTATTTTTCTATTTTCCGTGACGGTTTTTGCGTGCGTGCTTATTGAAGCTGGGTGCCTTTTTTTGGCGGGCCAGCCTGTTGGCGCGACGCTTTCCGATTTCTCAGCGGTACTGACGGGTACTTTGCTTGCGATGAGTTTGCCCCCTTGGGCACCCTGGTGGATCGGTGGATTGGGCGCGGTTTTTGCGATTGCGCTTGCGAAGCACGCTTATGGAGGGCTTGGTCAAAACGTATTTAATCCCGCCATGGTGGCCCGTGTTGCGTTGCTGATTTCGTTTCCGGTGGCCATGACTGCTTGGGTGGTACCCCATCCTCTGTTTTCGGCTAGTGCGCCCACTTTTCATGAATCGATCGCGATCACCTTTGGCGGTGGTTTGCCGGACACTGTGAGCGCGGCTTCTGCTTTGGGCTATGTTAAAACAGAATTGTCACGTGGCATTCCTGTGTCAGAATCGATGAAACGGGTTCCCGATCTCATGGACATGGCCATGGGCTACCGAGCGGGCAGTCTCGGGGAAACCTCGATGATTTTTATTCTGATCGGCGGATTGTTTTTGATATTCAGGGGCATTATTTCTTGGCATATTCCTGTGGGTCTGATGGGGTCGTTGTTTCTCATGGCCACGTTGTTCCACACGATCAATCCCGATCGTTTCACCAGTGGTGTGTTTCATTTGATGTCGGGTGCGAGTTTCCTGGGTGCGTTTTTTATCGCGACGGACTATGTTACCTCTCCGGTCTCGAACCTCGGAAAGTTGATCTTCGGCATTGGCTGTGGTGTTCTGACATGGGTAATTCGCACCTTTGCGGGGTATCCAGAGGGCATGGCCTTTTCGGTGCTTTTGATGAACGCAATGACGCTCATCATCGATCAATATACGCGCCCTCGTGTGTTCGGGCGCACGCGCTCAGGCCAGCCGCTGTCGCATAAGGAGAAATCCCCTTGAAGCGAGGCACACTCACCCATGCAATCATTCTGGGCACTTTTTGCTTTGGGTTCGGATTGGTGCTTGCGATCACCGATCGGTTGACCCACCAAGCGATTGGCGCACGCGCCTTGGAAGATCGACAAAACTCGCTGAGTCAAGTGCTCCCAGGCAATCTACACAACAACAATCCAGCAGAGGATACCATTATCGTCAAGGACGAAGAGGGCCAGGAGATTACGATCTACCGTGCCTTACAATCAGGGAGTATCACGGGGGTTGCCTACGAGATTCGTAGTCTTGGATACGCAGGCGAGGTCAAACTCATGTTGGGCGTCGATGTGAATGGAAAGGTTTTAGGCGTGCGTGTCCTTTCCCACAAAGAAACACCAGGACTGGGGGACCGAATCGAAACCAAGAAAGGCAATTGGATTCTGCAATTTACTGGTTTGTCGATTGGAGAACCACCCATTGAAAAATGGAAGGTCAAGAAAGACGGTGGCCAATTCGATCAGTTCTCTGGTGCAACGATCACACCACGCGGCGTAGTTGGTGCCATTCGCACTGGACTCGAATTCTTTTCCACACACAAAGCGGAAATCCTGAGGATGCGATGATGGCAACGAGCTACAATCGAATTGTCAAAGATGGCTTGTGGGACAACAATGGTGTGTTCAGTATGTTGTTGGGGATGTGCCCCACCATGGCCATGACCACCAGTGCGACCAACGGATTAGGTATGGGGCTTGCTACTGCTGTGGTGATGGCAGCATCGAATTTGCTGGTGGCGCTGTTTCGCAAGTACATCACACAGGAAGTGCGTATTCCCGTTTATATTTTGATTGTTGCCGCCATGGTGACGTTGGTGGATCTTGTAATGAATGCATGGATGCATGAATTATACAAAGTGCTTGGTTTGTTTATTCCCCTCATTGTCTCCAACTGTTTGCCGCTTGCACGTTTGGAGGCTTTTGCTGCGAAAGAGCCGGTATTGCCTGCACTGGTAGACGGCATTTCTATGGGGATTGGGTTCACGTTGGCCCTGACGGTCATCGGTTCTGTACGCGAAATCGCTGGATCTGGCACGCTTTTTGCCGACGCTTCGCTTTTGTTGGGGCCTGCCTTTACGTTTATGGAGATGCGTGTTCTCCCTGAGAACATGGGTGTATTGATGATGATTCTGCCACCGGGTGGTTTCCTCGCCACGGGGTTGCTGGTTGTTGTCAAGCGCATGATTGATGTTCGTAGTGGAAAAGGTATCCAGATGGCGGGTGCCCACTCGGTTGGTTAGCGCCCTGTCTCCAAAAAGCCTTTGACTTTCAGCTTGCCCCTCTCCTGAAAGGAGAGGGGTTGGGGAGAGGTGGTCTTCTGGGGTTGATTTTTCTTGATTGAATTGATTCGTTGTAACTGCAATCGTCAGTCAAGATATTTAAAGATTCTTAGAGATATTTAAAGATTCTTAAAGATTCAAGACGCAAGATCGAAACCACCCTATCCCCCAGCCCCTTCCCCCTGGAGGGGAAGGGGTTTAATCCAAATTCAACCCCGCGTTGAAAGGCGGGGTTTTGTGGAGAAATGGATGAAGATTTCAGTGGTATACGCCCTGCCACATCGCCAGGTACTGTTGACGGCTGAGGTTCCAGAGGGAGCCACAATCCGAGAAGCTATTGATCGTTCTGGGATTCTCCAGCAATGTCCTGGCATTGATCTGTCGAAACAGAAAGTGGGTGTCTTCCACAAAATCTCAACATTAGAAACCGTTCTCGCAGATGGGGATCGCATTGAGATTTATCGCCCCATCACAGTGGATCCCAAGCTCGTGCGCCGCAAAACCAAAGGCGGGGATGGCGGCGACGCAAATGATTGATTCTTTTGAAAACGGGGAGGCCGTTGCCACTGCTGTGGAGGGACGTTTTGGGGGTCGTTCTGTATTGGTGGTAGGCGACCTGATGTTGGATCGCTATCTGTGGGGTAGCGTGCGACGCATCTCCCCAGAAGCGCCAGTGCCTGTGGTTCATTTGCAGAGACGCACGGAAAATCCAGGGGGAGCGGCCAATGTAGCCCTGAACCTACGGGGACTCGGCTTGTCCGTGAGTCTCGCAGGGTTGATCGGCAACGATGAAGAAGGGGCACGCCTGACTGCGCTCATCGCAACCGCCGGAATCGATGACAGCGGCATAGTGGTCGTCCAAGGTCGGCCCACGGCTTGTAAGACACGCATCATCGGTGAACACCAGCAAATGTTGCGTATCGATGTCGAGGATACGTCGCCCTTTCCCGAGGAAACGGCAGCCACCCTGCTGGCCCAAACCCAATCACTGCTCGCACGACAACCGGCTGCCGTGATCTTGTCGGACTACGGCAAAGGGGCGCTCACCCCCGAACTCTGCCAAGCAGTGATCACCACCGCACGCATGATCGGTATTCCGGTGCTCGTCGATCCAAAAGGCCAAGATTACACCCGCTACCGTGGCGCAACCCTGGTCTCCCCAAACCGCGCAGAACTGGCCTTGGCCACTGGGATCGCATCCAACGACCTGGGTGCTCTTTTGCAAGCAGGTGAGCCTTTGCGGGCCATATTGGATCTCCGCTACCTGCTGGTGACATTGGGCGACCAGGGCATGACGCTGCTGGATGGCACTACGGCAACCCATCTTCCGGCAATTGCCAAAGAAGTCTACGATGTATCGGGTGCGGGCGATACCGTCGTTGCCACGGTCGCTGCGGGTCTTGTGGCCGGGTTGCCAATCTTAGACGCTTTGCGCTTGGCGAATGTGGCCGCTGGGGTCGTCATCGGCAAGGTAGGCACCACTCCCATCGGAGCGGCTGAGTTGGCACTTGCGATCTCACACGATCACGCCCTCGCACAATCGGAAAAGATCCGCACCCTACCGGAATTATTGGCACAAATCACACGCTGGCGTGCGTCAGGGGATCGCATTGTCTTCACCAACGGTTGTTTTGATCTCCTACACCTCGGCCATGTCACGTACTTAGCACGGGCACGCCAAGCAGGTCAGCGGCTGGTGGTGGGTCTGAACACGGATCGCTCGGTACGTGCCCTCAAGGGTGCCAGCCGCCCCATCGTACCGGAATATGGTCGGGCACGGGTCTTGGCGGCCCTGGCCGTTGTAGATGCGGTGATTCTGTTCGAGGAAGAGACTCCCATCGACCTGATCCGTGCTGTGCGCCCCGATGTCCTTGCAAAAGGTGCAGATTATCGTGAAGATCAAGTGGTCGGAGGTGGGGAAGTAAAGGCCCACGGGGGACGGGTTTACCTGGTGCCCCTGGAGGAGAACCACAGCTCTAGCGACCTAATCGAGCGCATCCGTGCGACCTCTACACTACCACTGGAATAGCACCCACATCGGAACGAACAGCGCCGGATCAACACTGTTCCTGCGAACGAAGGTGCCGCGACCAGTCGTGTCGACGAGGTAGTACGGGCGACCTGTTTTGGGGGTCACTTTGATGAGATAAAGGCGTCCCCCCACCCGATATTCCTCTAGGCGATCCTCCCCCCGTTGTACGATCGTCACCTCTGGTGTTGGCGCGGTGGTGGTCGTTCCCTCGTCCGCATCAGGCGGAGGGGGCAGGGGCGGAACGGGTGGGGCGGGTTCCAGGGCACATGCCATGTCCGAGAACAGTACCCATAACAGTAACCATGTCAGTTGGGAGCGTATTTTCATCAATGTCTCCGAGAAACCCCGCCCTTCAGGGGGGTATGAAAGGAGACGGTTTTGGGTAGCGGTCTTTTCGTTCGTAAGAGGTGCCGATCTTTCCCAGCTGTCAGCCCTTACGGGCCTAGTGACGCACACCTCTCGGTATCGAACGGTGTAGCTCCCCTCGCTGCCAGGTTGCAACGCAGCTTTGGTTCTTGCGAACCTTGCAACAGACCGTTT
>CAIJYR010000091.1 GCA_903824965.1 uncultured Thiotrichales bacterium | reverse complement strand
CATCGCCTGCGTCCGGATCTTGGACAACGGATGTGAATTTTCCATCGGATTTTTGTTTTAATTCGTCCAACACCCCGTCTAGTGCTTTACGTAGCGCAGGGAGAGGCTCTGGCAATTTCGCATCGGGTGAAATAAACCCATGGAACACGACGGGTTTCCGCAAACCAGAGAGAATATCCCCACCAGCTTGGTAGGCGTAGAGCACTTTCTTGATGGCGCGTGTAAGGTCATACTCTGGATTGCGCAGACGTACCTCTAGGCTTTGTTCCCCGTGGGCCTTGATTTCGATCAGGTCGCGGAATCCCAATTTTTGGGTTTGATCGCCATACTGCACCAGCACATCGAAATAAGAACTGATCACGGACGCCTGGTATTTTCCGGCGTTTTGGAACGATACCGGACGAATCCCGTATTTCTCATTGGCTTCGCGCTCGATCTCTGGAGATTCCTGTGGATCGACGAACTCCACGCGCACTTTGCCATTGCCCGCGATGGCATACTCCTTGAGGAGGTCGCGAAGCTGAGGCACCAGTGGACTCAGCAAGGGATGGGTCTGGGCACTGAAATAACCACGCAACAGCAAAGGCTCTTGTAGTTCCGAAAGGTAATGGCGGGTAGCATCGGAGATCGAATACAGATTGTCTTGGGTCAGATCGGCACGCACCCAACCGAGTTGTCCCAACCACAAGTTGCCAGCAAGGAAATTGGCAGCCCCCAACAAGGCCAACCAACCCCAATATTTGTGATGTTCGGTGTCTTTGCGGTCGGAGGCCCAGCGTAAACGCTCCAGGGTGTACACGTTGAGGAGCAGGAAAACACCGACCAAACTGAGATAATAATACAGATCCCGCAAATCAATGACGCCACGGGTAATCGATTCAAAGCGTGATCCGGTTCCGAAAAGTTGCATCATCTCACCCGCACGATGCCCCAAAAGATGCGTCAGTGCCTCGGATCCCACGAGATAAAACAAACCACACACGAACGTAGTGCCAATCAAACTGATGATCGCATTGTCTGTGCGGGCGGAAACAAACAAGCCAATCGCAATGTACGCCGCTGCCAACAGCAACGCGGCCACGTAGCCACCTAGGACGGGGCCGGTATCAAACGCAAGCTGTCCGAGGACGCTTACGGTGAACGGCAACGGCAACGTCAGCAACAAGGCAACGCCCACCAACGCGAGGCTCGCCAGAAACTTGCCAAGCACCAAACTCGACGTAGAGACGGGCAAGGTCATCAGGATTTCTAGGGTACCTGCGCGACGCTCTTCACTCCACTGGCGCATGGTGAGTGCGGCGACCAGGAAGATCAGCAATACCGGCATCCACTCAAAGAGTGGACGTACATCGGCGATGTTGCGTGCAAAAAAGGCATCCACCCAAAAGAAGACAAACATCGAAACGGCTAAAAAAGCACCCAAAAAGAGATAAGCCACCGGAGAAGAAAAGAATGACCACAGCTCTTTGCGTGCAACGCGGAGGATCTCATGCATGTCCTGCATCCTGTGTGGGGCGGTTGTTGTGTGCAGCCAAGGCGACGGGATCGTTGATCTCACCGAAAATGGTTTCTAGGTCGCGCTCTTCTGGTTGCAAACGGTAGAGTTTTTGCCCTCCTTCCAACAGGATTTGGGCCACGAGGGGGGCAGCAGCCAGCGGATCGGCGGTTTCCATGGCGTATTGGTAACGACCATCGACGGTTCCAGGCACCGATCGGAGGGCGCGTATTCCGTGTATGCCTTTGAGCAAGGCTTGTGCCTTTTCGGGTGCTGCGTCCACTTCGATCATGAGGTGTTGGGTGGTATTCAGCTCGGCGAGGCGTGCGTCTAGGGCCAGCTTGCCATTGCGAAGGATCAACACGCGATCGCACGTCGCTTCGACTTCGTGGAGCAGATGGGTAGAGAGCAACACCAGAGCCTCTTTTGCCAATTCTCGGATGAGCGAGCGCATGTGCTGGATTTGCGTGGGGTCTAGGCCATTGGTGGGTTCGTCTAGGATGAGCACCCTGGGGGTGTGCAAAATCGCTTGTGCGACCCCGACCCGTTGTCGGTAGCCACGGGAGAGGGTGCCGATCAGGTGTGTTGCTTTGGGTTCTAGTTCGGTGCGAGCGATGGCGTGGCGGACAGCGGCCAGTCGTCGATCGTGCGGGAGGCCGTGCATTCCTGCGTGGTATTCTAGGAAGTCGATGACCGTCATGTCAGGATAGACGGGACAGTTTTCGGGCAGGTAGCCGATGAGGTGCTGTACCTCGCGGCGTTTCTCGGCCAGATCGTAGCCCTCTACGGTGATGCGTCCAGCGGAGGGTTCTAGGAAGCCTGTCAGCACCTTCATGATGGTGGTTTTGCCTGCGCCGTTGTGACCGAGCAGACCAACGACTTCACCGCGTTGGATCTCGAACGAGACCCCATCCACCGCCTTGAAATCACCGTAGCTTCGCGTTAGGTTCTCTACTTTGATCATGTCAACCTCTTGAGCATTCTTTGTATGGCTTGGGACGCGGCCAGGCTGCGTGGGTCACCAAGCTCCCACTCAGACTAGACGCCAGGGAAGAAGTTCACTGTCCCCAAACCGCAACAACCGATCATTATACGCCACAACAGGGGTGTAATGCGATGCAAAAAGACGCAATCTTTTGACTTTCAGATCGCCCCTTCCCGAAGGGGAGGGGTTGGGGAGGGGTGGGGCTGAGTTTGACTTGTTTTTGACTGATCTGTAATAGTGCTGGTTACCGTTCACGCTTAGAAAGCTATTTTGGCAATTTCGACAATAATCGCTGTAAATTATTCTTTGCGGTGCTTGTCAAGGGATGTTTCTCCCCCAATGTCCGCATACATGCCTCTACTGTTTTCCGATACAGATGCTCTGCCTTGGCGTACTCGCCTTTCATTTCTAGCAAATCAGCCAGGTTGTTCATGCTTGTTAATGTATCTGGATGCTCCTTTCCTAAGACCCTCGTGCGTGCCTCCAATGCCTGTCGATACAAAGGCTCCGCTGCAGCGTTTATGCTATCAACTATTGGTGTTTTGTCAATTATCCTCGTTTTATAACCACTTGACCTGACTATTTCTTCAATAGATCGTCCATTACCAGCCAAAGTTTTGTTTTCAGCATCATGCGGAAGCCACATCGTATCGTAAACATAACCAAAGGTTTGTAGCT
>CAIJYR010000090.1 GCA_903824965.1 uncultured Thiotrichales bacterium | reverse complement strand
TACTGCGATTCATGTCCGAAAAGGATGCTCCTTTTACCAACAACCTCGCAGAGCGGGCCATACGTATGCCAAAGGTAAAGCAGAAGGTTTCCGGTTGTTTTCGTACCATGGGGGGCGCTGAGTCATTCTGTACCATCCGCGCCTATCTCGATACCATGCGCAAACAGGGCGTTAATCCCTTCCAGGTACTGGTTCAGACTTTCCAGGGCGTCGTGCCTCAACCTCGCCTCAGTTGACGAACTAACATCTCCGGAGCCTGCCAATAGCCACACCCTCCTGAGCAGTTACCATTTATCATAAAAAATTGCCACCTTCCTCCAGCCCAGAACCTACCCTATCCAGTATCGGAAGGCATATCTTGGAAAAACAGCACAATCAAGCGGTTAGCGTGTATGTTCCCGATGCAGCCACACTGATACTGGAGAAAAACCTTAGCCGTATGGCCCCCTCGTAACATACAAGGGGTTTATCAAAGGCTAAAAAGCCCCTCCCCTCGATCGCGGGAAATGTTACATGCTATTCAGTTTGGAGGTACAGCACTTGAAAAAGTTTCTCGTTGTCTGGTTCGTCTTCTGCGTTGCCGAAGCTTCCATTGCAGCGCCCGTAGATGTGACTTTGCCCAACATGGGAGAATCTGCGGGGAGCTATCTTTCTCCTGATGAAGATCGTCGTCTGGGCGATGCATTCATGCGCAATCTGCGTCATGCGCTGCTTTTTGTAGAGGACACCATTGTTACGGATTATCTCCGATCCCTCGGATACCAGATTGTCGCCGCTGGGGATGCTCAGACGCAAAACTTTAATTTCTTCGTCGTAGACGATCCAAACATCAATGCCTTTGCAGGTCCTGGCGGCCACATTGGGGTCAATACAGGACTTCTCCTGGCCACGGAATCAGAAAGCGAACTGGCAGCCGTCCTTGCCCACGAAGCAGGGCACATCAGTCAACACCACATCGCACGAAGCATCGAGCTGTCCGATCGCATGAGCATCCCAACGATTGCGGCCATGCTCGCTGCCATCGTGATCGCAAGCCAAAGCGGACAGGCAGGTCAGGCCGCCATTGCAGCAACCATGGCGGGGAGTGCGCAGATGCAGGTGGACTTTATGCGCAGTAATGAACAGGAGGCAGATCGAGTCGGTATCCAGTCCTTGCAACGCGCTGGTTTCGATCCCCATGCCATGGCGGATTTCTTCGGACGTTTGCAAAAAGCCTCTCGCTACGATGTAGGCATGTTGCCTGAGTTTCTACGTGATCACCCCGTCACGGAGTCCCGCATCGCCGATGCCCGCAACCGCGCCGATCAACTGCCCCACCACAAACGGGAAGACAGCCTGGCCTATCACCTCATGCAAGCACGCCTCAAGGTGCGTGCGTTGCGCTCCCCAGCACAAGGGGTGCAAGAACTGAAACAGGCCATCGACAGCGGTAGTTATCGCAATGCACCCGCAGCCCACTACGCCTATGCATTGGCGCTCCTCGCCAACCACAATCCTGCGGCTGCACAACACGAAATAGCAACGCTGCTCGCAGCCGATCGAGAGCGCATTCCCTACCTTTTGGCCCAAGCAGACATCGACATGGAAATGGGCAATGGCACTGCCGCCCTGTCGGTGTACCAGCAAGCACAACGTATCTATCCCGACAACCGTGCGGTCACGGTAAACGAAACACAAGCGTTGATCCAACTTCATCGTCCTCAGGAAGCGTCCACACTGCTTCAAGCACTCTTACGCACGCACACGCCAGAGCCTGGCTGGTACAAACTGCTCGCACGCGCCCAAGAGGAGGCTGGGAATACGGCTGCTTCCCGTGAGGCCGTGGCAGAGTATTTGTTCATGACGGGCGAAACCAACACGGCCATTCACGAGTTGCGCAAGGCGCTCACCCTGTCTGGTCTCGATTTTTACACCGGATCACGCATCGACGCTCGTATCAAGGATCTAGAGGAAGAGCGTGCAGCAGAAA
Organism: uncultured Thiotrichales bacterium; assembly: GCA_903824965.1. Classification (GTDB taxonomy): domain Bacteria; phylum Pseudomonadota; class Gammaproteobacteria; order CAIRSR01; family CAIRSR01; genus CAIRSR01. The sequence continues at coordinate 20,386 of CAIJYR010000090.1, read as the reverse complement.
AAGAGCGCAAGAATAAATAGCGGTTGACGTTCGCTTATATCTTTTATCAAGCATGGGAGTGGGTGTTTTGTGTTGAATACAACGCAATTAGAATCATCAATACGCGATAGAATTGTACAGGTGCTTTAATAAGAACACAAAAAAGCTCAAACTCCTGCCTGACCACTCTCCGACTCCTCGAAGGGGGCTTGTGCAGAATAGCAGAGACTATGCTACCGACTGGCAGATCGTGCTGCTTCGAGTTCCTGATACGCTTCGTTCAGCACAGCTTCTGATACGCCGTGCCTCTTGAGTGCTTCGATGAGTTGCGAGGTTTGGTTCTCGGCGAATTTCGCTTCGTCGTGGCGCAACCCTTCGCTGATGTAGGATTTCAGCAACACTTGGTACCCAGAAAATCCACGTTTCGGTGCAATTTCCTTCAAGGATTCTACGACATCTATCGGGATGCGTAAGGTAATCGCGGTCATAGGCCGGTTTTTCGCCAGCCGTTTTTTCAAGCGTTCAGGTAGCATAACAACGCTCCTCTTCGATCTCAGCGCGGCGTGCGGAAATGATGCGGACGAACGAGTCTTCAATCTCTAGGTGCACTACGTACAACAGACGCCCGACCAAGTCGAAGCCGATAGCGGCATAGTGGGCTTCCTCGCTGCGTGAAGCGTCCACCAGCACGAACAGCGGATCAGCAAAAACGGTAGCGGCTTCTGCGAAGCGAACGCCGTGTTTACGCCAATTCTTCTCAGCTTTGCGTTCGTCCCAGACAAACAGTGCGCCATTCAACTCGTAGTGAATGTCCATCTGGACATTGTAGAGGGAGTATTGACTTCGTTAATACGTTTATACACCACAGCTCGCTGTATAGACCATAGGCATGTGTAACACGTTGGAATATATGGATGTTCACTGAGACCACTGTGTTGGCTTTAACCCACGTGCAATGGCGGTTTTTTTGAGTAAAAGCACTGATCCAAGTTCACCGCCCTCAATAAGCGTGTACACTGCTTCAAGCACTTTTACTCACGCACACGCGAGAGCCTACCTGGTACAAACTGTTCGCACGCGTCCAAGAGGGGGGATGCTGGGAATACGGCTGCTTCCCGTGAGGCTGTAGCAGAGTATTTGTACATGACGGGCGAGACCAACACGGCCATTCATCAGGGTGGATGGGATGCCTTGTAAAGAGTGGAAACGCGGATTTTTGTGCCATTGGAGAACGCAATGACGGTTGAACAAACGGACAAACGGACAACCATCCTCGTTGTAGACGACGATCCTGATATGTTGACCATTCTAAGAAGCATCTTGAGCGAAACGTATCTCATTCGGATCGCCGTGAGTGGCAAAGCTGCCTTGAAAATGGCCACCACTGATCCATTGCCGGATCTGATCATGCTGGATATCATGATGCCGACGATGGACGGTTATGCCGTGTGTCAACGACTCAAGGAAGATATCTGTACCAGAGATATTCCGATCATTTTTCTGAGCAGTAAAATGGAGGAGGAGGACGAAATCCACGGGCTAGAGATGGGCGCAGTGGATTTCATTACGAAACCGATTCGTCCCCACATTATCAATGCACGCATTAAGATTCATCTTGCCATGCGTGCTGCGCATCTCCAATTACTCGCACTGAACAAAGCATTGGCAGATCTGGCGACTGTCGATGGACTGACAGGGATTCCGAATCGGCGAAGATTTGATGAGTATTTGATGCAGGAGTGGAACAGGGCATTGCGTGAACAGACCCCCCTCTCCCTGATTCTGAGCGATATCGATTATTTTAAGGCTTTCAATGACCATTATGGCCATGTTGCAGGTGACGAGTGTCTCAGAAAAGTGGCTCAGACTCTGGCGCAATCCACAGTACGCATTACTGATCTAACAGCACGCTATGGGGGAGAAGAGTTTTCCTGTATCTTACCAAACACTGATACTGTAGGTTTAATCAAGTTCGGCAATCAGTTAAGAGAGAGCATTCATGCTCTGCGCATTCCTCATGCCTATTCTAGTGTCGCACCTTATATCACCATTAGCCTGGGAGGGACAACCATGATTCCAGATCGTGAAACATCGCCGCTTCTATTGATTGGACAAGCAGATGAACAGTTGTACAAGGCCAAGGACGGAGGGCGGAATCGACTGATTGTAATCTAATCACAAGCACCAATCAGTCGCTGGGTTGTGCCATGGCTACTGGCATATGTTTTCCTTTTGGAAGAACAGAGGTGTGAGATACATTTTCCGCATTCACAATCTTTGTAGTGTTGTTCTTGTATGCCACATCATTTTCTTTCTCTGGACTCTCAACGCAGTGTAGGTGACTATTTTTATTCTTCTTTGTGCAAGTTACTGATACGCCACCAATAACCGCGAAACCTACATCCGGCACTGTTGGCAGTGTCTCAGCCAATGTCGTGCAAAACGGCATGATAGAAATCAATGCTGCGAGCAAGACACATGTAGGCCTACCCGCTGCTGTCATGGTACTTTTCATCAGATTTCTCCAATTATTGTTTTTTATAAGAATTAGGCGTACCTGCTGACCCTACATCACAGAGCAATGGATCGCTGATGCCGTGTCATCCGGCCGCATACGCCCGCCCGATCAAAAGTAGGATTGATTCAGAAAACGGAATGGCAAGCACACTAGGGGGAGATATAGCTGAATGACTGCAAAACGACCATAGGACGTGGCATACCTCAGCCATCTATCAGCAGATACTCGTTCTCATTTCTGAGGCATTCAGCTATATACTCTTGCGTGGCAGTCTTTCACGCTACGTGTGAGCATGACAAGATTCTGCGATGATTCCCAAGATAACATCCGACTGGTCAGTCGTATGTGCGGTACCACACGCAAGCAGAAAAGACGGCTAGGAGGTTGTTGTAGAGGAAACGCAAGAACCTGGAGAGCAGGATGGGTTCATTCTCGAAACCCCAGGGCGTAGCCATGGGGTGGTGTAAACTGATCAGTTCAGACCTACGGGCGCGATCGCCGACGAGGTGGCGGACGCGGTGCACTGGAACGGCCCGAACCTGCACCAGAACGACTCGAACCCTGATTGACGTGCGCTCGATATTCGCGTAGTGCCTCTGCCGAAGGACTCACAATGCTGGCAAGGAGTTCTGCATCGAAGGTTCCAGATGGGATCTTATAATTCAGAAAATTTTCAATCTCAGGTAGAAAGAACGAATATCGTTCGCATGCAAAACTAATCGCATCTCCCGCAGCGCCTGCTCGTGCTGTGCGACCAATACGGTGTACATAATCTTCTGGATCCTGTGGCAGATCATAATTAAAAACGTGGCTCACATCGGGAATATGCAGTCCGCGTGCGGCAACGTCGGTCGCCACCAATACGGGTAAATCGCCACGTTTGAACTGGTCAAGCAATTTCATACGCTTGATCTGAGGAACATCGCCCGACAACACAGCCGATCGGATATGGTTTGCCATCAGATGCATTCGTAGCTTCTCAGCCTCCACTTTCGTGTTGACAAACACAATGCTACGATGTGCGTCCATTCGGCGCAAAAGACCGACCAACAAGGGCAATTTCTCCTCGTTTGCGGTGTAGTACACACACTGGCGTACCTGTTCGACGGTCTTGCAATCAGGCGATATCTGCACCAAATGCACATCGTTCATGTGCTCATAGGCAAGCTCACACACCCGCCACGGAAGCGTCGCAGAGAACAAGAGGTTCAAGCGTCGTGCCGGAGGTGGCATCCTCCGCAGCATAAACCGTACATCCGCAATAAAGCCAAGATCGAACATCCGATCGGCTTCATCCAAGACCATCACTTGTACCCCCTTGAGGCCGAAGACCTGCTGCTTGTGGTAATCAATGATGCGTCCGGGTGTACCGATGAGAATATCTACCCCCTCTGTCAACACCGCTCTCTGGCTTTCGTACCCTGTGCCACCGTAGGCAAGACCCAAGCGCAAACCCGTATGTTTCGCGAGCGTCTCCGCCTCTCGGTGTATCTGGATCGCAAGCTCTCGCGTCGGTGCCATGATAACCGCACGAGGTCGATACTCCGACACCGCAACAGGGGGATAACGCAACAGGTGCGCAAACGTAGCGAGCAGGAAGGCAATGGTTTTTCCGGTACCCGTCTGCGCTTGGCCCGCAACATCTCGCCCCGTCAGAGCAACAGGCAGCGTTTCGGCCTGGATGGGTGTGCAGTGGGTGAATCCGAGATCGTTGAGTCCGCGTAGCAATGCATCGGGCAACGCAAAACTTGAGAAAGTGAGATCTGTTAAGTGGTTATCGGTCATTTTCGATGGGATGGTCGTGATAGGGGCTGATTGGGCTTGCAACGTCTGGTCGATTAGGATGAAATCACACCATGTACCCAGTCGCAGCGGGTGGGTTGGCACTCCTGTGTCCACTCCTGTGTCCGTTGTACTCTTTTTTAACCTTTCTTTTTAAGACCTTTCTTCTGCAAGGACAATCATTTATGAGCGACAACATCGTAAACATCACCGACGAGAGCTTTGAGAGTGACGTACTGAAGTCACCCATCCCTGTCTTGGTCGATTATTGGGCAGAATGGTGTGGCCCCTGCAAGGTCATTGCGCCCGTCTTGAACGATATTGCCGCAGAGTACGTCGGGCGCGTCAAGGTCGGCAAGCTCAACATTGATCAGAATCAGAAAACGCCCCCCCGTTATGGTATCCGTGGCATTCCTACCCTCATGCTGTTCAAGAACGGTCAGGTAGAGGCGACCAAAGTGGGTGCTTTGTCTAAGTCACAAATCAATGTTTTCCTTGATAGTAACCTATAAGGGCGCTGATTGGGCCACTGTGGGTGATTTTTTCCTCACCGCCACCGCCGCACACGTGGAAACGGGTGGTTTCTCTTGGTGCAACCCCCTCGCCGAGGGTTCGGTGAGGGGGCTTGAATCAGGATTCTGGCAGCATCCTGCAAACGCTTGCGCAGAGAATCTTGGGATAAACGGTTGCTAAACCAAAACGCAAGGCTGATAATCCGTAGGCGTCTGGTCTTCGGTCTCTGTTTGGTTCGCGGTGCTGTTCCACAGCCAGATCATTGAGTGTCCTTTTGTCCTGTGAAAAAATGCGTCTTTTTCGGAAAACCGCTAGACGACGCTTCGCAGAAGTGTTATGGTTCTTTCCGCTATCCTTCAGGACACCTCTGTACCCGACCATCCGTATCCAACCAGGTGTCTGTTCGGCTCCCTAGCCGCCTCGTTCTGCGTGTCTCCCAGTCCTTCCCAACGCTGTGTCGTGTCCGTGTTTCCCGTGCGGCCCCTGCCGTTTCATCTAACTTTGCCACCATGAATCTCACTGAACTCAAGAAAAAAAGTGCTTCTGAAGTGATCGATGTTGCCCAGGGGATGGGCATCGAAGGGATGGCACGATCCCGCAAACAGGATGTCATCTTTGCCATCCTCAAAGTCCATGCCCAACGGGGAGAGGACATTTATGGAGATGGTGTCTTGGAGATTTTGCAGGATGGTTTCGGTTTCCTGCGCTCCGGTGACAGTTCCTACCTTGCAGGCCCTGACGACATCTATGTTTCGCCGAGCCAAATCCGCCGATTCAACTTGCGTACCGGGGACACGGTCTCTGGCAAGATTCGCCCTCCCAAAGAGGGGGAGCGGTATTTTGCGTTGCTGAAAGTCGGGGACATTAACTTTGAGTCCCCTGAGAACTCAAAGAACAAGGTCTTGTTCGAGAATTTGACGCCGCTGTTTGCCAATGTACGCCTCACCCTGGAGCGAGGCAACGGCAGCTCTGAAGACATTACCCCACGCATCATTGACCTGATTGCGCCCATCGGCAAGGGTCAACGTGGACTGGTGGTCTCCCCGCCCAAAGCGGGCAAAACCATGATGTTGCAAAGCATTGCCCAAAGTGTCGCGCACAATTCTCCAGACAGCTACCTCATCGTGTTGCTCATCGATGAACGTCCAGAGGAAGTCACCGAGATGCAGCGATCGGTGCGCGGTGAGGTCATTTCAAGTACCTTTGACGAGCCTGCAACCCGACATGTACAAGTCGCAGAAATGGTCATCGAAAAAGCCAAACGCCTTGTGGAACACAAACGCGACGTGGTCATTTTGCTCGATTCCATCACGCGTCTCGCACGCGCCTACAATACCGTTGTGCCCTCCTCCGGCAAGGTACTGACGGGTGGTGTGGACGCCAATGCACTGCATCGCCCCAAGCGTTTCTTTGGGGCCGCCCGCAACATCGAAGAGGGAGGGAGCCTGACGATCATTGCTACCGCCCTGATCGATACAGGATCTCGCATGGACGACGTAATCTACGAGGAGTTTAAGGGCACGGGCAACATGGAAATCCACCTTGACAGAAAGATTTCCGAAAAGCGCACCTTCCCTTCGATGAACATCAACCGTTCCGGCACCCGACGCGAGGAACTGCTGACGGACGCCGATGAATTACAAAAAATGTGGATCCTGCGCAAACTGCTCCATCCAATGGACGAGATTACCGCAATGGATTTTCTGTTGGAGCGAGTCAAAGCAACCAAAACCAATGTGGCTTTCTTTGACTCAATGAAGCGGTAACAGCAACTACTCGTCCTGTGGCAGCAGTCCGTGTGTTTCAATAAACTCCCGCACAAAATGTTCCGGACGCATTCCAGAGAAGTGTCCCGCCACGACGCCCTTGCGGAACAACAGGCAAGTGGGGAACCCGCGCAGCCTGTATTGTCCGGCGAGGCGCATGTTCTCGTCTGCATCCACTTTGGCGAGGAGTACCCTGCCTTCGTAGCTGCCCACTACCCTTTCCAGCAGGGGCGTCAACGCACGGCAGGGGCCGCACCATTCCGCCCAAAAATCGACCAACACAGGACGGTGTTGCGAAGCGTCGAGTACCTGCTCGGCAAAGTCTTTTTCGGTGACATCAATGATCCAGTTTGCATGGCTTTTCACGTTATGAAACCCTTTTGTGCCCGCTTTTAGGGCACCATGGTAGCCTTAAATCGCTTCCTCTGCCAGTGTATAGCCGCAATCCTATAGTTGTTTCCCTTCACACCCCTTTTTCCCACCTCGGGGATCGTATGAACGCACACAACGTACAAAAAACTCAGACAGACAAAGCATGGTACCTAGAACGGTCTCTAGGATGGTCTCTAGGATATGCGCTTTGTTTCGCGTTCAGCCTGGCTGCCGCCGCAACACCCAGCGACGCAGACACGAAGGCCACGCAAACCCCACCAACGTTGGAATCCACACAGACAGCCCCCCCGTCCACAGCGACAGCCACACCGATCAATGCCGAGCAAAAAGCAGCACCGGAAACGGCGCTGCCAGGGGCTGCAACCAACGTGGCACCCTCCGCACCGAGTGCACAAGCCGAGTCATCGGCAGAGACGACCACAGCGCCTACGCAAGCAACCACGGTAGAGCCAACGTCCATGGATAAAGGATCGTCCCCAGAAGCGAAAGCGCCGATTATTCCTATGCCCTGTGAAGAATGTGCATCTCTGCGGGCAATGCTTGCGAAGGTGGAAGGCGAACGTGACGAGGCACTACAGCACCTGGAAGGGGTTCGATCCGATGTCGAAGCGATACGTCGTGATCAGATAGCCGCACAAACACGAGCAACAGGACTAGAGGCAGACTTCCTCGCAGCGCGTACCAGAATTGCCATTCTAGAGAAAAACCTGCAGATGGGTCGTGAGCAATCCAATCGTGATGCAACGACCATCACCGGACTTACCGCGAAGGCGCATGATGCCCTAGAAGCCGCTGGCCATTGTGGTGAGAGCCTCGTTACATCAGAGGCACGCAACCAGGCTGCGACAGACCAGGTAGCGCATTTACAGCAAGACGTACAAATCCTGACACAGGCCAGAGAGGAACTCACAGGGCAAGTGAATGCACGCGATGCATCGCTCGCGGAAGTGCATGGACAACTCCAAGACCGCGATACTGCACTAGCCACTGCGAGAAAACAGATAGCGGATCAAGAAGCGACCTTGACTGCCCAGCAGCGACAGATCCAAGAACGGGAGGCTGCCCTGAGCACCCTTAAGAACCAACTGAGCGCCTCAGAAAGCCAGAGCACAGGATTGCAATCGAACCTCGATACGGTCATAAAAGATCGAGACGAAGCGCGTACCCAGGTTGCTGCACTGGAGACAGAAAAGACAGGACTTCAGGAAAACCTGGTAGGGGTCATAAAAGATCGAGACGAAGCGCGTACCCGGGTTGCTGCACTGGATACGGAAAAGACAGGACTGCAGGAAGACCTGGTAGGGGTCACAAAAGATCGAGACGAAGCGCGTACCCAGGTTGCTGTACTGGAGACAGAAAAGACAGGACTTCAGGGCAAACTTTCCGAGGCGGATACACGCTATCGATCGTTTGCCGCGACGCTTGCACCCGTGGATGGTGGAACACTCGACGCAAAGACGGCACAAACCAAAGCAGTGGAGATCTATGATCGTTATGCGCACCTTTGGGAAGAACACTTACGCCACACCCATGACACAACCTTGATGCCTCGCATTCGTCAGATACGCCAAGAGCTGTTTATTGCTCAATATCGGGTTATGAGAACTGTAGGTGCTGCTGAACTGTACATGGTGCGCCCGCATGATTCTTTGTCCGATATGGCGCGTATGGCATCCGGGGAATGGAATCTCGAAGAGGCGTATTTAGAGAGAATACGAAACGCCAACGCCCATATCGTAAAGAAAAATGCTGCCTTGCTCGTAGGAACCCCACTGATAGTGCCTTAGCTTGTCAGTGCTCAGGTACCGCTCAAGAATCAGTCAAAAGCAGTCAAAAGCAGTCCCTGCACCCCTCCCCAAATACCTCTCCGATTCATCGGGGAGGGGCTATGCCTACAGTCAGAAGAGGCGGTACGTACTATGTTCCAGGTATCACAAATACCCGCACCTGCTCGCATCGAGTCCCTACGGGTAGAGAACTATCGTGCTCTCCGTAAAGTTGAGTTCAAGAATCTTACGCCGCTGACTGCTTTGCTCGGCCCCAACGGAAGTGGAAAATCCACGGTATTCGATGTATTTGCCTTTTTATCCGAGTGTTTTGAGTTGGGTCTACGTCGTGCTTGGGATCGTCGTGGTCGCGCGAAGGAGCTAAGAACACGCGGCGCGGATGGACCAATCGTGATAGAAATCAAATACCGTGAGCCAAAATCCCCCCTCATCACCTACCATCTGGCGGTCGATGAACGAAAAGGCGCTCCGATAGTTGCAGAAGAATGGTTACAATGGAGACGCGCCGAACACGGGAAACCGTTCCGATTTCTAGACTACAAAGAGGGCAAAGGAGTAGCGATTAGTGGGGCATTACCCGATATAGATGAACAGCGCCGTGAGATTCCCCTGAAGTCGGCGGATCTCATCGCAGTCAATGCCCTCGGTCAGTTTGCAGATCATCCACGGGTGGCGGCACTGCGGGATTTCATCACCAGTTGGTATGTCTCTTATTTTTCCGTTGACCACATGCGAGGACAACCAGAAGCAGGGCCGCAAGAAAGACTGTCACGCACAGGTGACAATTTACCCAATGTCATTCAATACCTAGCCGAACAACACCCCGAACGCTTGAATCACATTTTCTCTGTATTGCGTGCGCGTGTCCCACAGATAGAACGTGTGTTGACCGACCTCATGCCAAACGGACAACTGTTACTACAAATCAAAGACGCACCATTTGAACATCCGATCCTGTCGCGTTTTGCCTCCGATGGTACCCTCAAAATGTTGGCCTACCTGGTACTGCTCTATGATACCAATCCAGCATCCTTTATCGGCATCGAGGAACCAGAGAACTTTCTACATCCACGGTTGCTGCCAGAATTGGCGGAGGAATGCCGGAGTGCTTCCGATCGTGGACAATTTCTGGTGACGACCCACTCACCCTTCTTTATCAATGCACTTCAGCCAAAGGAAGTACGTGTGTTGTATCGGGATGAAAAAGGGTATACGCAGGCTGTGTGCGCAAGCGATATCAAAGGTGTTCCGGAATTCATGGAGCAGGGCGCTTTGTTGGGGCATCTGTGGCTGGAGGGTCACTTTGGCATGGGTGATCCACTGGTCAACCAAGGTCAACCCTCTATGTCACGCAGGGGGAAAAAATGAAGGATGTACACCTGGAAATCCTGGTTGAGGAGGCATCTATGGAGGTTTTCCTACGTGCCTTGCTGCCTCGGCTCTTGGGCGATGGCGCACGTTTTGATGTACACGCCTACCAAGGCAAGGACGATCTAGTAAAAAAATTACCAGACAGACTCAGAGGCTACACACACTGGATACCGGAAACATGGCGGATCGTGGTGGTTGTGGATCGAGACCAAGACGATTGCTATACGCTTAAGCAACGGATGGAGGCTATCATTACGGATGCAAACCTACGCAGTCGTGCCAAAGCGAAATCGATGCAGTGGCAAGTGGTAAGCCGTATTGCGATTGAGGAACTAGAAGCCTGGTATTTTGGCGATTGGGAAACAGTATGTGCACTCTATCCGGGTGTTTCTGAAAACATTCCGAAAAAGAAAAACTATCGTGATCCTGATGCAATCCCTGGTGGAACCTGGGAATCTTTTGAGCGCATTCTTCAGAAAGCAGGTCACCATAAAGGTGGCCTACGTAAGATAGAAGCTGCTCGTGCATTGGGTGGAAAGATGGTTCCTGATCGCAACCGATCCCGAAGTTTTCAGGTTTTTCGTGCTGCTCTGCTGGAAGCGATTGCCTAAGGGCAGCATACTTACCATGCCGTTGCGGGTGGGATGCCGAATTCGGGTGGATATTCCACACCCACCAAATACAATCCGTTGGGGGGTGCCGTTACGCCCCCACAGGCGCGGTTACGCTGCTCTAACACCTCGCGTGCCCATTCTGGGGGTCGTTCCCCTGCACCAATCGTCATCAGTACACCAGCGAGGTTCCGTACCATATGCTGGAGAAACGCATTTGCGACGACTTCCAGCACGATGGATCCTGGTTGGCTTCCCCGCATGACGTCTAATCGATGCAGCGTGCGGATCGGACTTTTGGCTTGGCAGCCACGCGCACGGTAGGAAGAAAAATCATGGGTACCGACGAGAGATCGTGCCGCCATCGCCATGGCTTCGAGTTCCAATGGTCGATGATCCCAGGTCACTCGCGCACGGTTTAGTGCCGGGCGGGTTTGGCTATTCTGGATCCAATAACGATAGTGACGGCTTGTGGCGGAAAAACGGGCATGAAAATCGTCGGGAACCGCCTTAGCCCAGCAAATGGCAACATCCGCTGGCAAATACAGGTTGCCGCCCAGCACCCACGCACGTAGAGAACGATCAGCGGGGGTATCAAAGTGTGCCACCTGCCCATCAAGTCCCTCACTACTGGCGTGCACCCCCGCATCGGTACGGCCCGCGACCACCACTTCAGTGGGTTGGTTCGCTACACGCGACAACGCCTGCTCTAGACAGCCCTGCACAGTGCGGATGTTCTCCTGCCGCTGCCATCCGTGAAATGCACTGCCATCGTATTCCAAGCCCAAAGCGAAACGCATCTACTACGATCCAAGCTGGGCCAGCAGTGCTTGTGCTGTCTCGCGTTGTGCAGGTGAGCCTTCGTTGATGACCTCGCGAAGCAGTTCGCGGGCACTGTCCTGATCGTCCCACTCCAGATAACTTTGTGCGAGTGCGAGTGTGTTCCCAATTTCGTCTTCTGTGACGCCTTTGGCGCTCTCTGTGGCATGAATTGGAGTCGATGCCGTGCTGATCGCAATCGAGGGTGGCTTTTGATCGGTAATGAGATCAAAGGGATCATCCATGTCCACGAGTCCAAACGTGAGTGTATCTTGCGTGTGTACAGCTTTGGTGCTTACCGACTTGGGTACTCCCGACGGCGGATCAGGCGCGTACACCACGGTGTTGGAGGACACAGTGTTGGAGGACACAGTGTTGGAGGGCATAGGCTGCGTCAAGGTGGGCAAGTCACTCAGCCCTCCCCCACCCATCAAATCGAGATCGAACGAAACATCCTCTGGCTCCACCAGGGATGGTTGCTCGCTGGAGGAGGAGTGTCCCATGGGGATCTTCGGCGGGGATGAAAAAACGTGCGTCTGCACCGCATCCCAAGGGGTCTCTCCGAGATCGAGATTGGCACTGCGTTTAGGAGAGCTATCAGGGGTCGCAAAGGTCTGTGTAGATCGCGCCACCGCAAGCGGCGAAAGACCAGGCGAGACTGGCGACGATGAAAAGGGTGCTGGTTCCCGGACAGGCATCGTCAGATCCTCCGAGTCATCCAAACCCTCTAGGAAGCCGAGATCAAACACCATCGTTTGATCGGCCTCTTCCGTAGCAGACGCGCCCCCTTGCTGCTGGAGGGCAAATTCCCGCGTACTCGTATGTTCGTTCGGAGTCATCTCTGATAGATGCAATACCACCGTATCGGTTGCAGTGCGTTCGATCGCAGGCGTCTGCGCGGTATGAAATACCACCGTATCGGTTGCAGTGCGTGCGATCGAAGGTGTCTGCGCGGTATGAAATACCACCGTCTCGGTTGCAGTCCGTTCGATCGGAGGCTTCTGCTGGGTGTTGAACACCACTGTTCCGCCAGCCAAAGGGGGTGCGAACGCGGGAGGGGGCTGACTTGCTTGAGAGGACTGTGCCGCCATCAAGGGTAGCGCCACCCCTATGTCAGTCCCTGTTTCGTCGATCTGATTCTCCAACGATACTGTCGCCGCACGTCGACGGCGAATGACCAGTACGAGTAGCGTCACCGTTCCGAAGAGTGCCACCAGCAGACCGATCAGGATGGGATCAACCAGGAACCAATCCAGCGGAGATCCCGCTGTTCCATCCTGTAGCGTTGGAACGGTTGCTTTGTTTGGGGATGGGGTCTGTATCGGCATATGGTGCAAGGGAGAGGTACCCACCGCGTGCGCTGGCGTGGTTTCGCTTGAACCCACCGAAGGCGCCGTACCCGTGGACGAGGCGGGAGTGCTCGATACGACCGAAGGCGGAGTGCTCGTGGACACGGTACCCGTGGACGAGGCGGGAGTGCTCGACACGACCGAAGGCGCAGTGCTCGTGGACACGGTACTCGTGGACGAGGCTGGACTGCTCGACACGACCGAAGGCGCAGTGCTCGTCGACACGGTACTCGTGGACGAGGCGGGAGTGCTCAACACGACCGAAGGCGCAGTGCTCGTGGACACGGTACCCATAGACGAGGCTGGACTACGCGACACGATCGAAGGCGCAGTGCTCGTGGACACGCTACCCGTAGACGAGGCTGGACTGCTCAACACGACCGAAGGCGCCGTGCTCGTAGACACGGTACCCGTGGACGGAGGCTGATTCTTTGAACCCCCCTGCGGCGGAGAGGGTGTGGTGGTCGCTGCGTGTTTATCATCAACGTGTGCTGTTGGATTCGTGGCATTGGGATTGGGAGATGGCTGCGTGCGGGAATTGCCGAGTTTTACCTGCAAAGCAACCAAATTTTCATCCTTGACCAATAACATGCGCTGCATCTGCGCAACCTGCTCCTCTAGGGCAACCAAACGCCCCTGCAATACCTCTTGTTCACGCGGATTGCCGTTTGGTTGGCGGGGTGCAGGAACGGACGCAGTCCCATTTGCCCGGGTTGCTTCCCCTGCATGGACTGTTTGGGGAGTGTGCGTTGTTTGTACCGATGTCACAGGTTGGGTTGGGATGCGATATTTTTGCTCCCGCCAGAGTTTATATTGGTCTCTCAGTTCGGTAATCGCTGCTTCCCTGCTCAGGGCACGCATTTGCTCAAGCGTGGGTACGCGCAAGACCAAACCCGCCTTCAACTGGTTGACCTTGCTCCCATCAAAAGACTCCGGATTGGCCTTAATCAAGGCCAACATGATCTGCTGGTTAGAGAGCGCGGGATCCGGTCTTAGGTTGGTAGCCACCCGCCAAAGGGTTTCGTTAGGCTTAATCGGCCCGTAGTGATCGGGAAGACTCCGTGGCTTCCCGTTTCCTGTTTGCTGGGAGGGACGTTCGGTAGGACGCACAGGACGAACGACGGCTTCTTCCTGGCCAAGGGAGGTGCGACCATTGCGTGCACGGGGGGCTGAGGGGGGCATATCCAGCAGGATCACATACTCACGCAACAACCGTCCTGTGGGCCACACGATCTCAATCAAAAAGTTGATGGCGGGTTCTTTGATTGACTCTGTGGATCGCACAGCCACGAACGCCCTGCCGTCGGCGCGGTGGGCCACCGCGAAATGGATTCGCGACAACACATCCGCAAAATCCAAGCCAGCTCGCTGGAAATCGTTCACACCCGCAAGATGTACCGTGATCCCCGACAGTTCCTTGGGATTTTCTGCGAGCAGATCAATCTCTGCACGCAGGGGCTGATCGAGGAACGAGTGCACCGAAACGCCACCAAGCCCCAACGAACAACCAACGGTGGGGAACAACACCGCTAGGATGGCTACGACCCATGCGAACTTCCACGCCATGAACGCCCCCCCAGGCCGATCTCAGGCAAGATCGGATCGGTGATGTTGAGGAAGAAGGAGAACAGCCATTATAGGCCGAGGTATCTTTCGATCAAAATCTCTGCAATCTGAACACTGTTGAGTGCTGCACCTTTGCGCACGTTGTCGGAAACAACCCAGAGATTTAAGCCACGTGGGTGTGAAACATCCTCACGGATACGACCCACGTACACAGCATCATTGCCCGCCGCTTCGATGGGGGTGGGATAGCCACCCGGCCGACGTTCATCCACCACGACCACACCCGGGGCTGCTGCGAGCAACATACGTGCACGTTCCGCCGTGATTTTTTCGCGGGTTTCGATGTGAATGACCTCGGAATGCCCGTAAAAAACCGGCACGCGCACCGCAGTCGGGTTCACCTGGATGTTCTCGTCGCTCAGGATCTTTCTGGTTTCCCAGATCATCTTCATTTCTTCCTTGGTATAACCGTTGTCCTGAAAGACATCAATATGCGGCAGTACGTTGAACGCAATCTGCTTGGGGTACACTGCGGGTTTTACCGATTGGAAGGTGAGCAAATCAGTGACCTGCTGTTGCAGCTCCTCAAGTGCTCGTCTGCCGGTGCCAGATACGGCCTGGTACGTCGCCACATTGATGCGCTCAATGCCTACCGCATCGTAGATAGGCTTCAGTGCTACCAACATTTGAATGGTAGAACAGTTTGGATTGGCGATAATACCACGGTTTCGGTACTGTTCAATCGCGTCTGGGTTGACCTCTGGGACAACCAGGGGGATGTCTGCGTCGTAACGAAAGTGGGCGGTGTTGTCGATGACCACACAACCTTGGGCGGCGGCTTTTGGGGCATACTCCGCAGACACAGAACCGCCTGCAGAAAACAATCCGATAGGGGTTTTAGAAAAATCATGTTGTGCGAGGGGAAGAACGCGCACCTGTGCCCCACGGAACGTGACGATGCTTCCTGCGGAACGCTCACTCGCAAGTGGATAGAGTCGACCGACGGGAAACTGTCGTTCCTCTAGGATGGCCATCATAGTCTCGCCGACAGCGCCCGTGGCACCGACGACTGCTACATCATAGGTTTTGCTCATTTTTCAAATGTCCTCTTTAAAGAAAGCGTACGAAAGCACCGCCGCTGTGTCAAAACGGCCGTCAGTCCTGTTCAATCCCAGTGGGGAGAGAGGGACTGCTTTTCAATCGTTTCGATCCCGAAGGCGATTCCGAAGAATCGAGTGGTAGGGGGGTGTTGCCGGGTACCCGTCGAATGCGTGCGCCGAGTTGCGAAAGCTTTTCTTCAATGCATTCATAGCCGCGATCAATGTGGTAGATACGATCGACAATGGTGTCCCCTTGTGCGACCAGCCCCGCCAAGACGAGACCCGCAGAAGCACGCAGATCGGTAGCCATGACCTGTGCGCCCGTCAGGTAGGTAGAACCCGTGGTGATGGCCGTGTTACCCTCCAAGCGGATCTGTGCCCCCATTCGTCGTAGCTCCTCAACGTGCATGAAGCGATTTTCAAAGACCGTCTCTGTGATCATGCCAACACCGTCCGCCACGACATTCATGGCCATAAACTGGGCCTGCATGTCCGTCGGAAAACCAGGAAACGGTGCAGTATGCACAGAAACTGCCTTCGGGCGACGTCCCTGCATGTCCAATTGGATCCAATCGGGACCACACTCGATATGGGCACCAGCCTCGCGGAGCTTCAGGAGGATCGATTCCAGGAGTTCGGGGCGAATGTCTTTCAGTTTGATCCGCCCACCGGTGATCGCCGCCCCGACCAAATAGGTACCTGCTTCAATACGGTCGGGCAGAACATAGTAATGGGTACCCCCCAGACGTTCTACCCCTTCGATGGTAATGGTATCGGTACCTGCGCCGCGCACACGTGCCCCCATTTGGTTCAGGCACTGGGCCAAGTCGACCACTTCGGGTTCGCGTGCTGCGTTTTCGATGATCGTCGTGCCGTCTGCGAGGGTTGCAGCCATCATGAGGTTCTCGGTGCCCGTCACCGTTACCAAGTCCATGAACAGATGTGCCCCCCTGAGGCGTTTTGCCGAGGCGTGAATATACCCCGCCTCCACGCTGATCGTAGCCCCCATGGCGGTCAGACCCTCCAGGTGCAGGTTGACCGGACGCGAACCAATGGCACACCCGCCCGGCAAAGAAACCATCGCCCGTCCATAGTGGGCCAGCAGCGGCCCCAGCACCAAGATAGAGGCCCGCATGGTTTTGACCAATTCATACGGTGCACGAAAATCGACAATGGTTCGCGGGTCAACCTCGATGTTCATGCGCTCGTCCACAACCAGATGGACACCCATGCGACCAAGCAACTCCATGGTCGTCGTGATATCACGCAAATGGGGTACATTGCCCACCCGCACGGGTTCATCCGCGAGGAGGGTGGCTGCCAGAATCGGGAGGGCAGCATTCTTGGCACCGGAGACACGGATTTCACCGTTGAGAGTGAACCCACCAGTAATGACAAGTTTATCCATCGTGCAAGCAAGCGCCTTATGGAGTGGTGAAAGCGTTCAGCGTTGTGTGAATGCGTCGTTTATGCAAAAAAGCGATCCACCGTTTCCGTGGATAGTGCCATGCCAGTGGCGTGGGCGCGTTGCAACAGGTGCCAGTAATACCGATAGGAAGCACGATCATGGAGTTGATCGCGGTATTGCATCGGCCCCCACCCTTGATCTTGGGCAGCGCCCAAGAGCGCCATTGCATCGTTGACCTCCTCAAACTGTGGTCGCATAGCTTCCAGGATAGGAGCAATCTGGTTTGGATGGATGCTCCACATCCGTAGAAAACCGAATTCCTGACAGGCACGGCGTGCATCTGTCAACACGCGCTCGATGTCTTTCAGTTCTGTACAGACATTGTGGGTTGGTACTGCGCCACTGCCCAAGGCCGCCGCAGTGATGTCACACTTCGCCCGCACCAACAGAGGATGTTGGAACTGGCCAGGGCTTTTCATCGCACCACTGGGAATAGCACCCCGGTGGGCACTGACGAAGTCCATAATGCCAAAATCAAGCGATTCTACCGCATCCAAACCGGCAATGGCCCACACATCTCGCAACGCACCATGGGTTTCGATGAGCACATGGACGGGGATGGGGCGGCGGATAGCATAGTGCGCCTCCAGGCGGCGCAATTCAGCGATTTGTTCCACCACGTCTGTGTGCGAACGTGCTTTTGGCAACGTCACAAAAGGCAGACGATCGCCCGCATGCCCAACCAAAATGTCCAAATCGGCGCGCCAGTGCGGGTGGGTGATGTCATGGATGCGTGCGGCCACCCGCCCAAACCGATTTTCCGTGGCATTGATCAAATCGGCGCAGAGCAGCGCGTGTTCCGCTTCGGCACCCGCACGAGCACCGTCTTCGCAATCGCAGGTGATGTCGAACACAGGCCCCATCTCTCCTTGGAGCGAGAGTGCTTTGCGGATCTGTTTCTCACTCCCTGCGTAGTGATCCACCACCGGTAGCACAGGTGGGGGTGTTTCACCAGAAAACAAAACATGGGTGGGGTGCATGGTCGACCGTTTATCGAAGGCTTTATCGAAGGCTTTATCGAGCGTGGGAGGCAATGACGGTCTGTGGGCGGCGTGCACGGATCGTTCGCATTCCGTTCGTGCGTAGCATCATGAAAACCACGAGCAAGAACAGTGCACCGTGTACCCACCACAGGCCCACTTCAGGGGGAACAACCCCCCGATCCATCCAGTTGCGTGCCACACTCAACAGATTACTGAACAACAGATACAGCAAAATACCCGTGAACAGTTTACCGTAGCGTCCCTCCCTGGGGGTGCTGTGGCTCAAGGGCACACCGAGTGCAGCAAAGAGCACCGCCGAAAGGGGCAGTGACCAACGCCACTGCAGTTCCGCTTGGTCATGGCGATCCGCCGAAGCGATCAACTGTGCCGTTGGCATGGCCTCGCGTCTGCGTCCAGCTACTTCCACATGGGGACGTGGGATCAGGATTCCGTGTCGATCATACTCCATGACGCGGTATTCTTTCTTGTCGACGACTTCTTCATAGCGATGCCCGTTCATCAGTACCAAAAATCGTTCGCCCGTACTGGGGTCTAGTTCCTGACGGCCTTGAGGGGCCACCAAGATGCCGTTGTTCCCGTTGGGGTGGCGGTACTGGATGAAGACGTTTCCGAGGGTACCGTCTGGTGCTACGCGTTCCACAAAATAGACGCTACCGCCGCGTGCTGATTCCTGAAAGCGACCAGGGGTGATGTCGGAGAACTCCGGTTTCGCACGTGCTCGATCCATCACATGCGATCGCTGTTCTGCGGCCCAGGGGTCAAGGTAGAGTGACAGAAACGCGAGCACAAGACCTACCCCGATCGAGGTACGCAAGACGCTCCCCAGTACCCGCCATGGCCCGATGCCACAGGCAGCCATCACCACCATTTCGGTGTCTCGGTAGAGGCGCCCCAAGCTTGCGATCACGGAAGCAAACAAGGCAAGCGGTAGCACCAGCCCTGCAAAGCTGATCGCCTTGAGTCCCAGCAGTGTCAGTATCAGGGCACCTGGAATTTCACCGGCAGCTGCATCCGCTAAGTAGCGCACCACTTGGTGGCTCAGAAGCACCGTCATGAGAATACCGAAAACAGCAAATAAGGTATACGTCAACTCGCGGGCAATGTAGCGATCGATGATCATGGATCGGAACTGCAATCGATCCCGATCCCGATCCCAGGGAACGTCTGCAACGGTTCTACCTGGGGTATTTTGGCGCGAGCCTGTAGCCAACGCACCCCCAGCAGGTCAACCATCCCCACCCAGAGGCGATTGTGCAAACCGTATTTAGAGATGCCGCATGTACGCGGTCGGTGATGGACAGGTACCGACTGCACCCTACCCCCCGTTCGGAGGAACAATGCTGGCAAAAAGCGGTGCATGTGATCAAAATAAGGCAGTGTCAAGAACGTCTCGCGTGGAAATACTTTGAGTCCACAACCGGTATCGGGGGTGTGGTCTTTGAGCAGACGCGCGCGTATGGCGTTCGCGACGATAGAGGAAAACCGTCGAAACCAGGTATCGTTGCGTTGTGCCCGCCAACCCGCGACCAACAGGGGAGTGGGGCCACCCTCGGTACGGGCAACGACGAGCAGGGCTGGAATATCCGCCGGATCGTTTTGACCGTCGCCGTCTAGGGTGGCGATGTACTGCCCTCGGGCCGCACGGATGGCGCTCACCAGTGCTGTGCTTTGACCGCAACAAGTACGATGGCGCAGCACCCGCAGTCGTGGATGGGTAGCCATCGTTTCGACCAAACGTATCGGGGTGGCATCGTCGCTGCCATCGTCTACGTAGATGACCTCGAATTCGGCCACGCCCTCCAGGGCAGCGTGGATCTCCTCCACCAGCGGGCGAATGTTATCCTGCTCATTGCGCACCGGCACGACGACGGATACCTCCGGGGTAAGCGGCGCTGTATGCTGCGGTGTGGGCGAAGGGGTGGGCGGGAACGTGGGTTGTGGCATACGTAAGACCTGGCTGGCAACCCGTGCAGAATATCCTAAACCTGCGGCGTTGGGTAGTTTTGGACGACAGGGAACGCACACACGCTCGGTCAACCATGCAATCCCCTAGTATGGTTCTACCGGAGAGTGCTACGGAAAAAAGTCTTACTCGCTGAGTTCCAAGAAGGCCGTATTTTCGACAGTGCGCATGGACTGTAAGGTTAGCCACAATCCCTTGATGGGATCGTCGTGATTATAGAGTAAACGATCCGCGTTGTTGTCATGCGATTCATAGTTAACCCAAGTTGCCACCTATGACCACCATCAGAATCCTTCCAAGAGGTAATGGATTAATGTAGCCTTATAGTAATCAATCTATTGGTTGCCGATGGGGAAGTAAAATGGACGAGATGATTATAGTAACATATTGTATCTGC